>CAKZJI010000415.1 GCA_936941515.1 uncultured Propionibacteriaceae bacterium | reverse complement strand
CCCTCCGAGGAACGCGGTGAAGGCGGTGTCAACCTCTTGGCAGTCACCTATCTGAATCGCCTGAGCGATCTGCTATTCAACATGTGCCGCACAGCGGCTGGGCAGGAAGGCGAGGTGCTGTGGGTGCCCGGCACTGATCGTGAGGCACCCGAACGGAGATAGCAGCCACCCAGCTCAGGGGGACCCGGCGCTCCTCGGGGGATAGTGACTGCCGGGTGGGGCGGACTCCAGCCATGCCATCAGCGCCATGACGTTGTCCAAGCTCATGGCGAGGTTGTGCTCGTGTCCGGTAAAACGGTCTGAGATCGTGACGATGTGGGACTCGTCGAACAGCACGACAGCCTCCAGTGCGGTGGCTGGTCGTCGCCTCTGCCATACGGTGGTGGCCCTGCTGAAGGACCGGCTGGGTCGCAGAGCAAGCGAGAACGCACGGTACCAGTCGAGTCTGTTGTCCCTGTAGCGGGCAAACCCAAGCACCCATCCCACTCCGGGACCCGCATCGCGCATACGATGTGCGCAATCAAAAAGACCGCCCTGGCGAGTGAGCCAGCGGCGGCGAGCATAGAGCAAGGCGAAGGGCAGCAGACAGACGCACACGGCTAAAATCACCGAAGTTGTCAGCCAACCCATAAACAAAACATAGCGGCTGGTAGGGCATCTGACGAGTTGAGGACACTGCTGCTGGTCGGAGAGGCCCTGGGAAGACACTCCACCGATGAGGTATGTGGTGCGGTAAACCGCATCCGAGGGCCACCGATCTGACGGGCTCCTAACTCCTCTGCTGCTGGTAGCGCTCCCCTGCCCTGATCTGGGCATTGAGGATGTGCAGCCGATGGATCTGCTCATCGGTGGCCTCACCCTGACTTCGCAGACGCCGAAGGTCATGAGCTGCCTTCCGGGCAACATCCAGGGTGATCTCCTCCGCGAACTGGACTTCATGGCTGAGCACCCTCACATGCCCCTGCGCCACGGCCAGCAGTCCGCCGTCGATGGCCAGGATCTCAGTGCGGCCATCGGACGAGACGATCTCAACCATGCAGGGCACCAGCGCCGCCATCATTGGCTCATGACCTGGGAGGATGCCGATGTCCCCCTCACTCGTGCGGGCGATGACATTGAGCGCCTCCCCCTCCCAGACCATCTTGGCTGCTGAGACGACCTCCAGCTTCAGCGGCTCATGTCCCACAGTCACAAATCCTTCTGCATCTTGTTCCAGTTCTCGAAGACATCCTCCATACCGCCGACGTTGAAGAACGCCTGCTCCGCCACGTGATCGACGTCACCGCGGCAGATCATCGCGAACCCCTCAATGGTGTCCGTCAGCGGCACAGTGGAGCCTGGGATATTGGTGAACTTCTCCGCCATGTAGGTGTTCTGGCTGAGGAACTGCTGGATCCGGCGGGCCCGGTTCACCGTGATCTTGTCCTCCTCCGAAAGCTCATCAATGCCCAGGATCGCGATGATGTCCTGCAGTTCCTTGTTCCGCTGCAGAATCTGCTTCACCTGAACCGCGGTGTCGTAATGCTCCTGACCGATGTATTGCGGATCAAGGATGCGGGAGGAAGACGTCAGGGGATCCACCGCAGGGTAGAGGCCGCGCGAGGCGATCTCACGGCTCAGCTCGGTGGTTGCGTCCAGATGCGCGAAGGTCGTCGCGGGTGCCGGATCCGTGTAGTCGTCGGCAGGAACGTAGATGGCCTGCATCGATGTGATGGAGTGTCCCTTGGTCGATGTGATGCGCTCCTGCAGCTGGCCCATCTCGTCAGCGAGGTTCGGCTGGTATCCCACGGCTGAGGGCATCCGACCGAGCAGGGTGGACACCTCAGAACCGGCCTGGGTGAACCTGAAGATGTTGTCGATGAACAGCAGCACGTCCTGGTTCTGCACATCACGGAAGTATTCCGCCATGGTCAGCGCAGACAGCGCAACCCGCAGGCGGGTACCCGGCGGCTCATCCATTTGGCCGAAAACCAAGGCGGTGTCCTTCAGGACCCCGGCCTCCTCCATCTCATGAATGAGGTCATTGCCCTCACGTGTGCGCTCTCCGACGCCAGCGAACACCGAGGTGCCTCCGAAGTTGTGGGCGATCCGGTAGATCATCTCCTGGATCAGCACCGTCTTTCCGACACCCGCGCCACCGAACAGACCGATCTTGCCGCCCTTGACGTATGGGGTGAGCAGGTCAAGGACCTTGATGCCGGTCTCCAGCATCTCAGTGCGAGACTCCAGGGCGTCAAACTGCGGGGCGGGCCGATGGATGGGCCAACGCTCCGTGATCTCGATCGACGACGGGTCGACGTTCAGCACATCACCGGTCACATTCCAGACATGCCCCTTGGTGATGTCACCCACGGGCACAGAGATCGGCGCGCCGGTGTCCCTGACCTCGGCACCACGACGCATGCCATCAGTGGGCTTCAGGGCGATCGCACGCACCAGGTTGTCTCCGACATGGAGCGCGGTCTCCATGGTCATGGTGCGCTTGTCCCCCATGACCTCGGTCTCAACAAGCAGGGCGTTGCCGATCTCAGGGATCTGGTCAGCCGCGAACTCGACATCAACGACCGGGCCGATGACCCGGGCAACGCGGCCGATGCCGACCGCCGTGGTTGAATCTGCTGTGGCAGTCATGTATTACCTCATTCGTTTCCGGCTGATTCGGCGAGCGCCGCGGCACCACCGACGATTTCAGAGATTTCCTGGGTGATCTCAGCCTGGCGGGCCTGGTTGGCCTCACGGGTCAGGCGCTCGATCAGCTGCTGTGCATTGTCCGTGGCTGATTTCATGGCGCGTTGCCGGCTCGCCAGTTCTGAGGCGGCCGATTGCAGCAGCAGGGCATGGATGCGGTTGGCAACGTACATTGGCAGCACCTGGTCCAGTACGACTTCAGGACTCGGCTCAAAGGCGTAATGCGGCAGTATGCTCTCGTCGCTGTGTGGCTCATCTGACTCCTCCACGACGAGCGGCAGCATCCGCAGCGCCACCGCCTCCTGGACGAGCATCGACTTGAAGCTCGTCGCGACGATATGGAGCTGATCCACACCGCCCTCCTCATGGGGAAGCAGGAACCGGTTGATCAGTACGTCGGCTATCTCCTTGGCGTGTGAGTATTGCGGGGCTATCGAGAACCCCGTCCAGCTCTGCTCAATCGGGCGGTTCCGGAAGTCGTAGTAGGAGACGCCCTTGTTACCCGTCACGTAGACCAGGAACTCCTGGTTTTCAACGGCAAGCCGGGATTGCAGTTGCTCCGCAACTTTGATGACGTTGGCGGAATAGGCCCCTGCCAGCCCTCGGTCCCCGGTGATCAGGAGGATCGCCGACCGCCTAGGCGGGGAGACGTCCTTGAGCAAAGGATGTTCAAGCGTGTGGGAGTAGGTGGCGAGAGCGGATACCGCATGCACCAGAGCCGAGGCATAGGGAGTTGCCTCCCGGACCGTCTGCTGTGCTTTGACGATGCGGGAGGCCGCTATCAGCTCCATGGCGCGAGTGATCTTCTTGGTGGTGGCGACAGAGTTCCGTCGCTGCCTGAGTTCCCGCAGACTGCTACCCATCGGGCATCAACCCCGCTTCTGGCGGATGATCGTCTCCTGATTGATGGCTCCGTCATCCAGCGGTCCGTGTTCTTCATTCTCGTCAAGGAGTTTGCCATCTACGGTGCGGAATACCTGCTTGAACTCACCCAGTGCCTTGACGGTCGCCTCCTTCAGATCATCCCCGAACAGCTTGGTGTCGGCGATCTCGCCCAGGATCCCCGTGCTGTGCCTCAGGTATTCCAGGAACTCCTGCTCGAAGCGCAGGACATCCTCGACGGGAACATCGTCGAAGTGTCCCTGCACCCCAGCCCACACGGAGATGACCTGGTCCTCGACCGGATAGGGCGCATACTGCCCCTGGCGCAGAAGCTCAACGAGGCGAGCCCCCCGATCCAGCTGCTGCCGGGATGCGGCATCCAGATCAGAGGCGAACATCGCGAAAGCCTGCATGTCACGGTACTGCGCGAGGTTGATCTTCAAGGAACCTGCGACCGACTTCATGGCCTTGACCTGAGCGGCACCACCAACCCGCGAGACGGAGATTCCGACGTCGATGGCTGGTCGCTGGTTCGCGTTGAACAGGTCCGACTGCAGGAAGATCTGCCCGTCGGTGATGGAGATCACGTTGGTCGGAATGTAGGCCGACACATCATTCGCCTTGGTCTCAATGATCGGCAGTCCGGTCATGGAACCACCTCCCAGTTCATCGGAAAGTTTCGCGCAGCGCTCCAAAAGCCTCGAATGGAGGTAGAAGACGTCGCCCGGGTAGGCCTCACGGCCCGGAGGCCGACGAAGCA
>CAKZJI010000414.1 GCA_936941515.1 uncultured Propionibacteriaceae bacterium | reverse complement strand
CGGGCTGCGGTCTCGAACAACGGCATCTGCGCGCCGCGGGTGCCCGCCGCGAATACCTGGCATTTGTCCAGGCTCCCGGGCGGGCCGGTGGTGCAGTCCACCAACTGGGGGATGGCCCCGACATTGAGGGTGCCGGAGACCTTGGACACCCCCACGGACAGACCCTGGAGCGGACGCCACATGAAGACGGTCAGATTCCCGGAGCCCCCGGCTTCCTCGCGGGTGGTTCCCGTCACCGAGTAGCTGATCCTCACCTCTCCGCCGGTGGGTTTCATGGTGATGACCGTGTGATCCCCGTCGGTTGTGGTCTCGACCCCCTCGGCCCCGGTGACGGCGACATCCGAGATGCCGTAGTCATAGGAGCTGTATCGGTCGATGGGTGCACGATTCGCCAGGCGCTGCGTCAGCTCGGAGGGCGGGTTCGAGAACGTGATGGTCTCCGTCACCTGAAGCACCCCGGACGAATCCAGCTTGCCCTCGAACACATATGAGTCGGCGATGGGGTCCTCCGCATGAGCCTGCGGCGTCGCGAGAAGAGCCGTAAGCAGGGCGAGGGGAACCAGCAGCAGGCGTAATGAACGCACCTTCATGCTCCTTGGGTCGTTGATGTGAGCACGCTACCCCATTCATGGCCCAACACGCTTGACCCCTCACGGGCTACGCTATTTCACGTGGTGTATCCGAATCAGCAGCCGTACCTGCCGCAAGGCGCACCCACTCCTCCACGCCATGGCTTTGCTGCGCCCCCACCCCAAGGCCCGCCCGCGCCTCCACCACCCAGCGGAAGCCCCTGGCGACCTCAGCCTGCGGCTTGGCAGCCGATGACACCCCAGCCCATGGGAGCACAGCTGAGGCCGACGTTCGCCCAGGTAGGAGCAGCCCCTGCGCCTGCCTCCCAGGGGTTCCATCAGCCGAACTTTCCCCCTCCCCCATACCAGCCCTATGCCGGACCATACGCAACGCAGCCTCGGTGGCAGCCCACTGCACCCAGGAAGACTCCCATCGCAGTGATCACAGCCCTGGGAGCTGCAGGAGTGGTGCTGATACTGCTGCTGGTCTCTGCCATCACCCAACCGAGCGATATCAGGCAGAACCCCCCGGCGACGCGATACCAGAACGAGAGCTGGGAGCTGCCCCCTATCACCAGCAGCCCACCCGAGCTTCCCATGCCGAAGACGGAGGCCGAAGCCCGCACCTGGCTCACCGGCAACAAAATCTACGACATCACCCTGGCCTCCCCGGTGCGCTGCGAACTTGAGCTGCTTCCCGCAGGCAGTGTCAATGACGACGCCTTGGAGAAATACCTTCAGAAGTACATCGGCTGCCTGACCCGGGTGTGGGGTCCCGCCTTGGAGCAGGCCGGTTACATCGCCTACCAGCCTCAGATCACTGTGTTCCCTGCGGGGGACTCGATCCAGACCCCCTGCGGCACCATCAATTCGCAGAATGCGTTCTACTGCTCCAGCGACCAGCGCATCTACATCTCGCAGGACGTGGCTGATGCCCTGACCACCGATACTCAGCAGAGCCGCGTCCTGTTCAACCTGGTCATCGCCCACGAGTACGGTC
>CAKZJI010000413.1 GCA_936941515.1 uncultured Propionibacteriaceae bacterium | reverse complement strand
ACCTGGATCTTGCCGAGCAGCACCTCAGTCCAGCCGTCGGAATTGGTGAGCGTCACCTCCAGGGAGGCGTCGGCCTTCGGCCTCCAGAAACCGGTCTCCATACCCATGGGCTCGTTGAACTTGCCGTCCTCGGACATGCCGAACAGCTGGGAGACGTAGAAGAGGTAGTTGCCGCCGTTGTGCGTGAACTCGATGCGCTGCTCGAAGGTGAAGTCGTTGCCCTCATGGTCCTGCCCATTGCCGGAGCCCTCCCAGACGCCAACGAGCCAGCCGAGCGCGACGAGCTCCGGGTTCAGGCCCTCCGGCACCTCAATGTCAACGTGCTGCACACCGTCCATGTCATTGTCATTCCTTTCTGCGCATCACCTGGATGACAGCCAGCGAAAACGCTGCGACCGCGATGCCTATCGAGGTCAAGGCCAGCACCCACACGGCGATCATTCCCACGACAGGCAACCCTACCCGCCCTCACCGACGATGCCCGGAGCGACGTGGTAGACATCGCTCATGCGTGTTGTGATCACCCGTGTGCTGTCCGCGAGCGTCGAGGTCGATGGTGAGGTGGTGGGTGAGCTGCCGCGTCCCGGCCTGCTCGTGCTCGCCGGGGTTGGGCATGATGACGATGCCACCACCGCGAAGTCCCTCGCCGCCAAGATCTGGGGGCTGCGGATCCTCGATGGGGAACGCTCGGCCAGCGACGTCGACGCCCCCATCCTGGTGGTCAGCCAGTTCACACTGTTCGCCAGCACCCGCAAGGGCCGCCGCCCCGGATGGTCGAAGGCCGCACCGGGACCGGCCTCGGAGCCGATCGTCGAAGCCCTGACGACGGAGCTGGAGGCCCTGGGCGCGACCGTCGAGCGGGGTGTCTTCGGCGCCGACATGAAAGTGGCCTCCGTCAATGACGGTCCCGTCACCATCTGGATCGACACCGCACACTGGGAGTAGCCCGCTACGCCTGGGTGAGGAACGTCACCCGGGAGACGGCGACGGCGTCGTGATCTCCATCGTCGATGCCCGGCTCCGTGGTGGTCAAGATCGACATGACGGCCTGGTCGGTGGCGATGGGCGGGAACCGCACCTCCTGCTCCCCCGTCTGGTTTGCCGACAGCGGCTGCACCACCCAGGTTCCGTCGCTGAACGTCCAACGCACCGACAGGATTCTGCGTTCCTTCCGGTAGGCATCATTCACCAGGTTGCCGTTCACCAAGCGCAACCCCACCAGCTTGGTGCCGGGAATGAACTCGAAAGTCACGGCCTCCCCCACCCCAGAGCCTGAGCAACGCCACACCGTCTCGGGGCTGGAGTCGATGAGAGTCGCGGCCAGGTCGGGGCCGCCTCGTGCGCAGTTCCCACGGGCGTTGATGACGCTGACCGGGGTGGTTCGCCCACTGTATGGGGCCAGGTCCAACCGGGTGGTGACCACTGGGGTCGGCGACGGCGCCTCGTCGGAGAGCGTCAGCTCCGTTGCCACCTTCGTCCCCGCGAAACCCAGCAGCAGAGCAGCGACGCAGCTCGCCAACACAATCCTCACCGGAACCCTGCCCTGACGCCGCATTGACGAACGCTTCCGCGGCCGAGTGGGCTCGAGACGGTCAGACCGGATGTCGGAGGACTCGGTGCTCGTCTGCCGGAAGTACTCGTCGGGCAGGCGTTTGGACATGAAGTCATGCTACTTCGATCTGCAACAGCACGGCCAAAGCCCACCGGTCCCCGATACGATGGTGGTGCCGCAGTGGGAGGACGCTTCCCGTGTCACCCCACCGGACTTCCCCCACCACCGACTGCGTTGGTTAGGAGAACCGTGATGCCATTAGATCCCCGAGTCATCGCCGCGGCCGTCGAGGCACACGACGGCTTCAGCCCCCTGAATGACTCCGCCCACCTCGTCCTTGACGGCTCCCGCGCAGGTGAGGTCATCGCCGAGGGCGACGGATTCGCCATCTTGGACGACCACGACGAGACCATCCTGCTGGCAGTCTCCCCCGGTGCCCGCGGACGGGGCCTCGGCACCCAGCTGGCCAGACGCGCCCTTGAAGACAGACCGTCGCACAGCTTCTGGGCCTTCCGCACCACACCGGCCGCCGAGGCCATAGCCAGGAAACTCGACCTGCGTCCTATCAGGGAATTACTGCGGATGGGACACACCCTCAGTTCCGCCCCACCATTCCCCGCCCCCAGCGGCTACCGGATCCGCCCCTACCAGCCCAGCGACGCCGCGCAGGTGGTGGCTGTCAATGCCACAGCCTTCGCGCATCACCCAGAGCAGGGACGCCTCTCCCTGGACGATTTCCGCGCACTGACCCGGCAGGCCTGGTTCGAGGGCGCGGGCTTGCTGGTGGCGACCTGCGACGACGAGATCGTCGGCTTCCACTGGACCAAGCGGCACACACCCGACGTCGGGGAAGTCTATGTCTTGGCAGTATCGCCAGACCATGGCGGGGCCGGCCTGGGCAGAGCGCTGCTGAGCGCGGGCCTGGCGCACCTGAAGGCGATAGGCTGCAAGCGCGTAGAGCTCTATGTGGAGGCCAGCGAGGAGCGAGTGGTGGACATATACCGCGCCGCAGGTTTCAAGACGCTTACCGTTGACACCAATTACCGCCGATAAGGAGGCCAATGCCCGACCCCCTTCCCCACGACCGCTACCTGGACCGCGAGCTGGCGTGGCTGGACTTCAACAACCGGGTCCTTGACTTGGCGCGCGACGACAGGCGCATCCCGCTGCTGGAGCGCGCGAAGTTCCTGGCCATCTTCTCCAGCAACCTGGATGAGTTCTTCATGGTCCGGGTGGCGGGACTGAAGCGTCGCATCCAGGCTGGGGTGGCCGTCGCAGGCAACACCGGAACACCCCCGGGCGAGTTGCACGCCACCCTGCTGGAGCGCACCAGTCAGCTGGTGGCCGCACAGTCCGCGCTGTTCCAGGACGAGATCCGGCCACAGCTGCGGGCCGAAGGCATCGAGCTCCTGCAGTGGGAGGAGCTCACCGCTGCCGAGAAGGACCGGATGCGGACTCTGTTCAGCGAACGGATCTTCCCCGTCCTCACCCCCCTGGCGGTGGATCCCTCGCATCCCTTCCCCTACATCTCGGGGCTGTCCATCAACCTGGCTGTGCTGCTCCGCAACCCTGCGACAGGCTCCCGCCAGTTCGCCAGGGTCAAGGTCCCGACGAATCTGGCGCGCTTCGTGAAACTGGCCGAGGGCCGTTTCCTCCCCTTGGAAGAGGTCATCTCCCGGCATCTGGGGCAGCTGTTCGCGGGGATGGAGGTGCTGGACCACGCAACCTTCCGCGTCACCCGCAACGAGGACATCGAGGTGGAGGAGGACGACGCCGAGAATCTCCTCTACGCGCTGGAGCAGGAGCTGCTGCGCCGCAAGGTCGGTCGCCCACCGGTTCGCCTGGAGGTGGAGGAGAGCATCGATGAGACGATGCTGAGCACCCTGATCGAGGAACTGGACGTCGCGCCCGGGGAGGTGTTTCGTTTGCCAGCGCCCCTGGATCTGACGGGCTTGTTCGCCCTCGGCGACTCCAGCCGCGAGGACCTGAAGTATCCCGGCTTCCTGCCCATCACCCACCCCGATCTGACGGAGGCGGAGTCATCGTCACCGGCTGACCTGTTCAAGGCCCTGGGACGCCACGACGTGCTGGTGCAGCATCCCTACGACTCGTTCGCCACCAGCGTGCAGCGGTTCATCGAGCAGGCGGCGGCGGACCCGTCGGTGCTGGCCATCAAGCAGACGCTGTACCGCACCTCCGGCGACTCCCCCATCGTGGATGCCCTGATCGACGCCGCAGAGGCGGGCAAGCAGGTCCTGGCTGTGGTGGAAATCAAAGCCCGGTTCGACGAGCAGAACAACATCACCTGGGCCAGGCGGTTGGAAAAGGCCGGTGTGCACGTCGTCTACGGGATGGTGGGGTTGAAGACCCACTGCAAGCTGTCACTGGTGGTGCGGGAGGAGTCGGGGGGTCTGCGTCGCTACGCGCACATCGGCACCGGCAACTACCATCCGAAGACCGCCCGCATGTATGAGGACATGGGGTTGCTGACCGCGAATCCGGTGATCACCGACGATGTGGCCCGTCTGTTCAACCATCTGTCGGGGATCACCCACCAGACCGAGTACCGACGACTCCTGGTCGCACCGCACGGCATCCGCGAGGGCCTGGTGGGGCGCATTGAGCGCGAGGTGGAGAACCACCTCAGGGGCCTGCCCGCGCGGGTGCGCATCAAAGTCAACTCCATCGTCGACGAGGCCGTCATTGACGCGCTGTATCGGGCATCGCAGGCGGGGGTGCCGGTGGATGTGTGGGTGCGGGGCATCTGCACGATCCGGCCGGGGGTTCCAGGGTTGAGCGAGAACATCCGGGTGCGTTCAATCCTCGGCCGGTTCCTGGAGCACTCCCGGATCTACTGGTTCGAGTCGGGCGGTCGACCGCTAGTCGGCATCGGGTCGGCGGATATGATGCACCGCAACCTGGACCGTCGCGTCGAGGCCATCGTCGGGTTGACGAAACCCGAGCACATCCAGCAGGTCAACGACCTGTTTGACTTCGCATTCGCCGACAGCACGGTCCGCTGGGAGCTGCGCGACGACACCTGGCATGCCCACACCGTCGATGAGAACGGCGAGCCGCTGAATGATCTGCAGGAGGAGCTGATCAGCCAGACCCGGAGCAGGCGCCGACGATGAGCAAGAAGCCGAAGATCGTCGCAGCCGGCGGTGTGCTGCTGCGCCAGCATGACACCAAGGGCACCCAGGTCCTGCTGATCCACCGGGACCGCTACGACGACTGGTCGCTGCCGAAGGGCAAGGGTGAGGCTGACGAGTTGCTGCCGGAGACCGCAATCCGGGAGATCGCCGAGGAGACGGGGGTGAACGCGCAGCTTGACCTGCGGCTGGAGAGCTTGCGCTACAAGGTGTCGCATGGACCGAAGATCACCCACTACTGGCGGGCACGGCCCATCAGGCAGCGGCCTCGTCGCCCCGACGACGAGGTGTCGGCTGTGAAGTGGCTGACTGTGCAGGAGGCTCTGAAGCGCCTCACCTATCCTGAGGAGGCTGCCATCGTGCGGCAGGCGCTGGATGCGCCGCCGACGAACGCGCTGCTGATCGTGCGGCACGCGAAGGCGATGCAACGGAAGCACTGGTCGGGGCCGGATCAGCAGCGGCGGTTGTCGGGCCGGGGCCGCAAACAGGCGAAACGCCTGGTGGAGTTGCTGGAGTGCTTCGGGATTGAGCGGCTGGTCAGCTCGGCATCAGCTCGTTGTGCCCAGACCCTGGAGCCGTACGCGAAGGCCAACAAGCTCAGGGTGGAGACCTTCGATGAGCTGACGGAGGAGTCTGCGGCAGCGAATCCGAAGGCCGTGCGGAAGGTCATGGCCCAGGTGCTGCGGGATCTGGACCGGCCGACAGCCGTGTGCGGGCACCGCCCGGTGCTGCCGGAAATGTACGCGGGTC
>CAKZJI010000412.1 GCA_936941515.1 uncultured Propionibacteriaceae bacterium | reverse complement strand
GACAATGACGTCCTCGGGCTTCTACGTTTCGCAGGAAGCCCCGATCACCACGGACAACCCCATCAAGACCCCGAGCGCCCCGGCACCGGACATCCTGCGCTGCGCGTACATGGAGCTCGTCGTGATGGACCTCGCGGCCTCCCGCGAGTTCTACGTCGACGTCCTCGGCCTCGTCGTCACCGAAGAGGACGACAACACGATCTACCTGCGCTCCTTCGAGGAGTTCATCCACCACAACCTCGTCCTGCGCAAGGGCCCGGTCGCAGGTGTCGCCGCCTTCGCCTTCCGCGTTCGCTCCGAGGAGGAGGTCGACAAGGCCGAGGCCTACTACAAGGAGCTCGGTTGCGAAACCCGCCGCGGCAAGTTCACCAAGGGTGTCCCCAACGCCCTGCGGGTCGTCGACCCGCTTGGCTTCCCCTACGAGTTTTTCTACGAGGTCGAGCACGTCGAGCGGCTCGCCTGGAACTACGAGCTCCAAGGCGCAGGCGCGCTTGTCCGCCTTGACCACTTCAATCAGGTCTACCCCGACGTCGTCAAAGGCACCGCATACCTCAACGACCTCGGTTTCAAGACCACCGAATCGATCAAGGGCGACGACGGCGTCGTTTACGCCGCCTGGATGACACGCAAGCACACGGTCCACGACACCGCCATGACCGGTGGCAACGGCCCGCGCATGCACCACATCGCATTCTCGACCCACGAGAAACACAACATCTTGTACATCTGCGACAAACTCGGCGCCCTGCGGATGTCCGACCACATTGAGCGCGGCCCGGGCCGCCACGGCGTCTCCAACGCCTTTTACCTCTACCTGCGCGACCCCGACGGCCACCGCGTCGAGATCTACACGCAGGACTACTACACCGGCGACCCGGACAACCCGGAAGTCGTCTGGGATGTCCACGACAACCAGCGCCGCGACTGGTGGGGCAACCCGGTTGTGCCCTCGTGGTACACCGACGCTTCCCTCGTGCTCGACCTCGATGGGAACCCGCAGCCCGTCATCGAGCGCACCGAGGTCAAGGAGATGGATGTCACTATCGGCGCTGACGGTTTCTCGTACACGCGCAAGGGCGACACCGAGGCAGGATTCAAGGTCGGGGGTCAGGTCTGATGGCAGGTACCGCCTCGCACCTCACCGGCGCTTCCGGAGCTCCACAGGGCATCATTCTCGACAATAAGAAGCCGGAGGACCGCAGGGTTGCCCTCGGCACTCTCGTTGGCACTGCAGTCGAGTGGTACGACTTCTTCATTTACGCCAATGCGGCCGCCATCATCCTCGCGCCGTTGTTCTTCAACCCCTTCGTTGAGGACGCGGGCGCCGCCGCCGGCCGCCTTATCTCCTTCGCAACCGTCGGAATCTCTTTCTTCTTCCGGCCGCTCGGCGCGGCCGTCGCCGGACACTTCGGCGACCGGCTCGGCCGCAAGTCCATGCTCGTTCTCACGCTCATCCTCATGGGCGTGGCGACCTTTCTCATCGGCATCCTGCCGACCTACTCCGCCATCGGCGTGTGGGCCCCGATCCTCCTTATTTCTCTGCGGATCGTCCAGGGGTTCGCGGCCGGCGGCGAGTGGGGCGGCGCGGCCCTCATGGCTGTCGAACACGCCCCCGCCCACAAGCGCGGCCTCTTCGGCGGCTTCCCTCAGATCGGCGTCCCTCTCGGGATGCTCCTGGCGACCCTCGCACTCGCGATCGTCGACGGCTTCACCACCGAGGAACAGTTCACCAGCTGGGGCTGGCGCATCCCGTTCCTCCTATCGGTCATGCTTGTTGTCATCGGCATGATTATCCGTCTCGGGGTCTCTGAGTCACCCGTCATGGACGAGCTCGCCGACGCCGACGAGCAGGTTCGTCTCCCGCTTGTCGACATGTTCCGCACCTCGTGGCGGCCGCTCCTCCAAGGCATGATCATCTTCGCTGGCAACGGTGTCGCCGGCTACATGATCACTGGCGGCTACATCCTGTCCTACACGACAAACGACCTCGGCCTCGTCCGCGAGAACATCCTTCACCTGGTCTCGCTCGCCGCGCTGTGCTGGGTCGGCACGACCCTCGGCTCAGCCATGCTCTCCGATAGGATCGGGCGCAAGAAGGTCTACCTCATCGGGTTCCTCATCCAGGTGGTCTGGATTTTCATCACCTTCAAGCTCATCGACACCAAGTCCTACATTCTCATTGGCCTGGGCATGGTCGTCCTTACGATCCCGCTCGGTATGACCTACGGCCCCCAGGCCGCGCTCTTCGCCGAGATGTTCCCGGCCCGTATCCGCTACTCGGGCGCGGGCCTCGCCAATGCCTTCGGTGCGATCCTCGGCGGCGCCTTTGCTCCGTTCATTGCCACGGCTCTCCAAGCCCAGTTCCACACCTCAATGGCGGTCGCCAGCTACCTGTGCGTCGTCACCGTTCTCGGTCTCATGGCCACCGTTCTTCTCAAGGACCGCACCGGCCGCGACCTCTCGGCCGCCGCAGACGCCGAGCTCAACGCTAGGATCGACGAGGTCGCGCGCACCCACCACGCGACCGAGGCGACCTTCGATCGCGGCGCCGGATTCTAAGCGGGTGTTGACGATGGTGACGGGCGCTGCCCCTACACTGTGCGAGTCCGCCCGCCAGGCGCGGTCCGCCGCAGTGGGCAGCCCCGTCATCAACTCAGGAGGATTCTTGAGGACTCCGTCCACTTCGAAGTCCCGACTCGTCTACGACGAACTGCGGTCCCGGATCCTCGATGGCCGCTACACAGCCGGTTATCGGCTCGTCCTCACGGTCCTCGCCAAGGAGCACGGCGTCTCCGTCGTCCCCGTCCGTGAGGCCGTCCGGCGGCTCCAGTCCGAGGGGCTCGTCGAGTACCGGCACAACATTGGTGCTCAGGTCTCTGGCGTGGACCTGTCTGCCTACCAGGACTCCATGGAGTCCCTCGCTCTCCTTGAGGGGATGGCCACGGCGCTGTCGGCACCACGGCTCACCCGCTCCGACCTCGAGGAAGCGACCGCGATCAACGACGAGATGCGCATGCTCCTCGAGCAAGGCTTCGACTCCAGCGTTTACCGGGGCCTCAACGGCCGCTTCCACACGGTACTCACCTCGGCCTGCCGCAATGAGCGGATCCTCGGGATCATGAGGACCGAGGCCGAGCGAGTCAACATGATCCGCCGCTCGGGTCTTGGCTTCAGCCCCCAGACCTCGAGCGTCTCGATCGCTCAGCACGATCACCTCATCGACCTCATCCGGGACGGTGCGCCGACCGACGAGATCGAGCACTACGCACGCGAGCACAAACTCGCCTCTATGAAGAACCACCTACCCGAGGCGTTCACGACGGAGTGAGCACCCGGCCCGACCGGGCCGCGGTTACCTCGTCAAGGGTGACGACCAGCAACCGAATAAGGAATGACCATGCAGTTCAACCACCACGGCTACGTCTCCGAGAATCCCCGTATCAAGCCCGCCGCTGGCATCGGCATCGACCGCTCCCCCAATCTGCCCGAGACCATGGATGTTCTCATTGTCGGCTCGGGCCCAGCCGGGATCGTTGCCGCAGCCCAGCTGTCAGTCTTTCCCGAGATCACGACTTGCCTCATCGAGAAGCGGGGCGGACGCCTCGAACTCGGTCACGCTGACGGTATCCAGGCCCGGTCGGTCGAGACCTTCGCGGCGTTCGGGTTCGCCAACGAGATCATTGACGAGGCCTACCGCATCACCGAGACGGCCTTTTGGACCCCGGACCCGCTGGCCCCGGAGCACATTGTGCGCAGCCGCGTCACCGACGACGACCCTCAGGGTATCTCGGAGTTCCCCCACCTGATCGTCAACCAGGCGCGCGTGCTCGACTACTTCGCCGAGGCGGCGGCCGACGAGACCGCCTATCTGGGCGCGCTGCGCGATGCGGTCCGGGCCGCCCTGGATGCGGGGCAGGGGCTGTCGGCGGCGGTTCCGGCCGGTGCGCAGCTGGTCGGCGATGCGCTCGGCCGCGCCCGAACCCAGGTAGAGCGCGGGATCGGGGCGATTGCGCCGCAGGACCTCGCGCAGCGCCGGCTGCAGCCCGGCCGAACGCGCCAGGGCGTCCAGTTCATCCAGATCGTGAGCCTCCAGGCGTTCTCCCTGGGTGGCCACGGCCAGCAGCGCGGCCCGCTTGGGGTCGGGCGCGTTCGGGTCGTGCTGGCGGGCGACGTACTGGTGCTTCAGTGGGAACCGCCTTCAGACTGGAATTCGATGGCGCGGCTGGGCACGACGGTGGAGATGGCGTGCTTGTAGACCATCTGCGTGACGGTATTGCGCAGCAACACCACGTACTGGTCGAAGGATTCGATCTGGCCCTGCAACTTGATGCCGTTGACCAGATAGATGGACACCGGCACATGCTCCTTGCGCAACTGGTTCAGGAAGGGATCTTGTAATTGTTGGCCTTTGTTGCTCATGGTTCTTCTGAGAGATACTGAAATTCAGGGTGCAGTCCGGGATGCGGCTGGTCTGGGCCATGCGAAGACCACGACACGTCCGAACAGCCCGGGCCATGCTGCCCGGGCGCTCCTGATTGCACTTTAACCTATATGGGCGCTTTACGCATTTTTCCAGCCCTACCGTTGACAACGGCACACGTTCGGGCCGATGAACGGCGAGAAGTTTCGCCGTTATCTCCTCACTTGCCCCGGTTGGCGTAGGGGTTGGCACCCGTGCGGAACTCGATGCGCAGCGGCGTGCCCTGCAGCGCCAGACGCTCGCGGAACCAGCCTTCCAGGAAGCGTCGGTAGCTGTCGCCCACCTTGTCGAGCGAGCTGCCGTGGATGACGATGACCGGCGGGTTCTGTCCCCCCTGGTGCGCATAGCGCAGCTTGGGCCGGAACGGGCCGTTGCGCGGCGGCTGCTGGTGCAGCACGGCGGCGTGCAGCATGCGGGTGAGCTTGGGCGTGGACAGCTTGCGGTTGGCAGCGGCACGGGCCTCGTCCACGGCCTTCATCAGCTTGTCCAGCGCGCGGTTCTTGAGTGCCGAGATGGTGAGCATCGGCGCCCAGTCCAGGAAGTACAGGCGTCGCTGGCATTCCTGAAGGACGTTGCGGCGCTCGTCGGCCGGCACGGCATCCCACTTGTTCAGTGCGATGACCAGGGCCCTGCCCGCCTCCAGGATGTAGCCGGCAATGGCGCTGTCCTGCTCGGAGATGCCGTCGGCCGCATCGATCATCAGCACCGCCACGTTGCAGTCCTCGATGGCCTGCAGCGTCTTGACCACCGAGAACTTCTCGACGGTCTCATGCACCTTGCCCCGACGGCGCAGACCAGCGGTGTCGATGAGCTGGTAGTCGCGGTTGCGATAGCGGAAATCGACGGTGATCGAATCCCGCGTGGTGCCAGGCTGATTGAAGGCAATGAGGCGCTCCTCGCCCAGCAGCGCGTTGATCAGCGTGGACTTGCCGCCGTTGGGACGACCGACCACGGCCACGCGGACGGGC
>CAKZJI010000411.1 GCA_936941515.1 uncultured Propionibacteriaceae bacterium | reverse complement strand
CAGGGCGCGGCCACCGGTGTGGGTGGCATCGTGCGCGACATCATGGCGATGGGTGCCCGCCCGATCGGCGTCATGAACGCCCTGGCCTTCGGGCCCCTGGACGCTCCCGACACGGCGCGGGTGCTGCCCGGAGTGGTGTCCGGCATCGCCGACTACGGCAACTGCCTGGGTCTGCCGACCATCGGTGGCCAGACCCTCTTCGACCCCACCTACTACGGCAACCCACTCGTCAACGCCCTGTGCGTCGGTGTGCTGCGTCACGAGGACCTGCAGTTCGCCAAGGCGTCCGGAGCGGGCAACCTCGTCGTCCTCTTCGGAGCTGCGACCGGTGGCGACGGCATCGGTGGCGCATCCATCCTGGCCTCCGACTCGTTCGCCACGGAGGGGGAGTCCAAACGTCCCAGCGTGCAGGTCGGCGACCCCTTCATGGAGAAGCTGCTCATCGAGTGCACCCTGGAGCTGTTCCAGGCCGGCGTCATCAACGGCATCCAGGACTTCGGGGCCGCGGGCATCTCGTGCGCCACCTCCGAGCTGGCCTCTGCCGGGGACGGCGGCATGTCCGTGAACCTGGACTTGGTGCCCCTGCGTGACCCGAACCTCGCGCCCGAGGAGATCCTCATGAGCGAGTCGCAGGAGCGGATGATGGCCGTCGTCGAACCGGGCAATGTTGACGCCTTCATGGAGATCTGTCGGAAATGGGATGTGCAGGCCACCGTCATCGGTGAGGTCATCGACGGTGACCGCCTGATCATCCACTGGCGCGGCGAGTGCATCGTCGACGTGGACCCCAAGACCGTCGCACACCAGGGCCCCACCTATCACCGGCCTTATCACCGGCCGGGCTGGCTGGACCAGGTGAACGCGAATCGGGCTGAGGACCTGCCCCGCGACAACTCGCCGCAGGGGCTGTTCACGGCCTTGCAGAGGGTGCTGGCGCATGGCAACGTCTCCGACAAGTCCTGGGTGACCAATCAGTACGACCGCTATGTGCGCGGCAACTCCATCCTGGCGCAGCCGGAGGACGCCGGGATGATCCGGATCGATGAGGAGACCGGGTTGGGCATTGCCCTGGCTCTGGACGCCAATTCCCGGTTCACATTCCTGAATCCCTACCTGGGGGCTCAGCTGTCCCTGGCAGAGGCCTATCGGAATGTCTGCGTCACCGGTGCTGAGCCTGTGGCCATCACCGACTGCCTCAATTTCGGCTCCCCCGAGGATCCCGAGGTGATGTGGAGCTTCGTCGAGGTCATCCTGGGCCTGGTGGATGGCTGCAGGGAGTTGAGGGTCCCCGTCACGGGCGGAAACGTCAGCCTCTACAACCAGACGGGTGGCACCCCGATCCTTCCGACCCCCACCATCGGGGTGCTGGGGGTGATCGACGATGTGTCGAGGCGACTGCGCTCCGGATTCGTCACGCCAGGCGATGGGATCTGGCTGCTCGGGACCACGCGGGAGGAGCTGTCAGGTTCCATCTGGGAGGATGCCCTGCACGACGGGCACCTGGGTGGGATGCCGCCGACGGTGGACCTGCGGGCCGAGCAAGCTCTGGGCAAGGTGATCCGCGCAGCCAGTGCTGAGGGCCTGCTGCGCTCAGCCCATGACCTCAGCGAGGGTGGGCTGGCCGTCGCATTGGTGGAGTCTGCGTTGCAGGGCGGACTCGGTTTCACCGTCTCCCTGCCCGGTGACGATCCGACGGTGCAGTTGTTCAGCGAGTCGGCTGCTCGCGCCATCGTCACCCTGCCGGAGACGTCGGCGGAGCGTTTGAGGGCCCTCTGCCAGGAACACGGCATCGACCTCACCCCGCTGGGTGAGGTGGTGGAACCCGCAGAGGTGACGTTGACCGGGCTGTTCAGGGTGTCGCTGGCAGAGCTGCGAGATGCCTGGGCCGCACCGATCCCACAGGCGATGCAGCACTGAGAGCCTGGAGGCAGAAAGCTGGGGGCCTGGAAATCCAAGCCCCCAGCTTACGCACCTGCTGATCACTCAATTGGCTGTTTCGTGACGTTGCTGTTTGCGTTTCATGATGAACCACAGACTGCCCAGGAAGATGAACCACAAAGGCGTGTAATACAACGCGATCCGTGTGTCCTCCTTCCAGGCCAGTAGGCCGATCACGAAGACGAAGAAGGCCAGCGTGACCCAGGGCATGACGCCTGGCAGGGGCATCCTGAACGTGGAATTGCGGTGGGCTTCCGGCCGAAGCTTCCGGTATCGGATGTAGCTGACCACGATCAGCCCCCACATGAACAGGACCAGCACGGAGGCCACTGTGGACACCATCTCAAATGCCTTCATGACGGTGCCGCCTGCAGTCAGGATGGGGAAGGCGGAGAAGGTCAGCGCCACGGAGATGTATAACGCCAGGGCAGGCACCTTGTGGCTCGACAGCTTGCTGAGAGCCTTGGGGGCCTGCTGTGACTCTGCCAGCCCGAACAGCATCCGTGATGTCGAGAAAATTCCCGAGTTGGCGCTGGAAGAGACCGAGGTCAGCACCACGAAGTTCATGATTCCGGCAGCTGAGGTCAGACCCATCAGGGTGAACAACCCGACGAAAGGCGAGGTTTCCTTGTTCACAGTGTCCCAGGGAGTGACCGACATGATCACCGCCAGGGCCAGGACGTAGAACACCACGATCCGGACTGGGATGGCGTTGATGGCTGTCGGCAGCGTCTTCTTGGGATCAGCCGTCTCAGCCGCCGCAGTTCCGATCAACTCAATCCCGATGAACGAGAAGATGGCTATCTGGAAGGCCTCCAGGAAGCCTGTAGAACCGTTGGGGAAGAAACCCCCGTGATCCCACAGGTGCGTCACCGATGCTGCGACACCATCAACCGGAGACGTGAACCCGGTGAGGATCATCCATACCCCCGCAGCGATCAGAGCGAGGATGGCGATGATCTTGATGAGCGCGAACCAGAACTCGATCTCGCCGAACAGCTTGACCGTCAGCAAGTTCGATCCCAGCAATGCCAAGACCAAGAGCGCCGTGAACAGCATCGACCAGGGGGAGGCCGGACGGGTCTCGCCCGGCCCGATAGGCCCTAAAACCCAGAAGTCGAAGTAGCCCACGATCACGATGATCTCGGCGGTGGCGGTGACCACCCACAAAAACCAGTAGGTCCAGCCTGCAAAGAAACCGGCCCATGGGCCCAGAATGTCTCTGGCGAAGTCCTGAAAGGACTTGTAACCCAGGTCATGGAGCAACAGCTCACCCATGGCCCGCATCACGAAGAACAGGATCAACCCAATGATCATGTAGACGAGCAGCAGCGACGGCCCAGCCATATTGATGGTTTTGCCCGAGCCCATGAACAGGCCGGTGCCGATGGCTCCGCCGATGGCTATCAGCTGGACATGTCGGTTTTTGAGGCTGCGCTGCAGATGCTGCTCGCCCTGCGTTGATGCTTCGGTGTCCTCAGACATTGCTCAACGCATCCGTCACGGGAATACAAGGCAGATCGAAGGCATCGGCCACTCCCTTGTAGGTGAGCTTGCCATGGATGGTGTTGAGGCCCTTGGCCAATGCCTCGTTCTCCTTCATGGCCTGGATGGCGCCCTTGTCTGCGATTTGGAGCGCATAGGCCATCGTCGCGTTGGTCAGCGCCCAGGTGGAGGTGTTCGGCACGGCCCCTGGCATGTTCGCCACGCAGTAGAACTGGCTTCCGTGTACCTGGAAGGTTGGGTCGTCGTGCGTCGTCGGGTGGGAATCCTCGAAGCAGCCACCCTGGTCGATGGCAACATCCACCAGAACTGAGCCCTCCTTCATCTCCGCGACTAGTTCGTTGGTGACGAGCTTCGGAGCCTTGGCACCGGGGATCAGCACCGTGCCGACGACAAGGTCTGCTGCCCGGACCTGCTCACGGATCGACAGGGCCGAGCTGACGATGCCATGCACCTGGTTGTGGTAGCGCCAGAAGGTGGTGCGCAGCTTGTCGAGGTCGGTGTCGAGGATCGTGACGTCGGCACCCATGCCGAGTGCGATGTTGGCTGCGTTCTGACCGGCGGTGCCTCCGCCCAGGATGACGACCTTGGCGTTGGCGACGCCACCGATGCAGCCCATCAGGGTGCCGCTGCCGCCGTTGGCCTTCAGCATGGAATGCGCGCCGACCTGCGGCGCCAGACAGCCGGCGATCTCCGACATCGGGTACAGCAGCGGAAGCATGCCGGAGGGCAGCTGAACTGTCTCGTAGGCGATGGCGGTGGTCCCTGAGTTCAGCAGGGCGTCGGTCTGGGGACGATCGGCGGCCAGGTGCAGATAGGTGAACAGCGTCAGGTCATCGCGCAGGAAGCCGTACTCGCTGGCGATCGGCTCCTTGACCTTCATCACCATCTCGCCAGCTGCCCAGGTGGCCTCTGCCCCCTCGACGATCTGCGCGCCCTGGGCCGCGTACTCGTCGTCGCTGATCTGTGATCCGACGCCTGCCCCGGACTGTACGAAGACTTCGTGGCCGTGGCGAACCAGCTCGTGCACGCCGACAGGTGTGATGGCGACACGATACTCGTGGTTCTTGACTTCGGTGGGAACTGCGATGCGCATTGATACTCCTTCGTTTCTGTTGCGCGGCCTAGGGGCGGCATCGCCCCTTGCGTCACTCTAGAACCAACGACGACCTCCTGTGGGGAGAACCGGCAAAAATTCCGGATTGCCTTCAAGATTGTCACCCTGGTCGGGCTGCTGATCCCCTCAAGGTGTGAGCAGGGTCTGGGAGAAGTCCGACTCGTGGGGGATCAGCTTCCGGTACTGGACGAAGCCCCGGAGCTTGCCGGAGAACGAATGCCGACCCCACTCGTCGTCGGTCATGGAGCGTCCCTGATGCTCGAAGGGCGACAGGTGACCGATGCGCCGCAGATGGTCAGTCAGGGCCACGTCCTGCTCCGGGTCCCGTCGTCTGTCGTCGGTGAGGTAGCTGACACGGGCGCAACGACCTGCCGACACCAGGACGGGGTCCAGGCCGGTGGCTCGCAGATCGTCGATCTCATCGACGGCGACGAACGGCAGATGCCACTGACCGGGGGACAGGGGTGTGGGAGTGGACTGGTCTATGGCAGCGCGCATCATCACGGCGATGGTGCGGATCTCAGGCTGAGCGTTCTCACTGCATCGCAGGGCAAGGAAATTCGCCCACTGCGTGGCGGTCACGATGATGGTCTGCCACAGATAGGGCTCCAGCACCCGACCGATAATCTGCCCGTGGGCGTTCAGAGCCCGCTGATCAACGGGTTGGGCCAGCAGCCGGGTTGCCTCGTCGCGCAATGGAGAGGTGGGTGAGACGCAGCCGGTGCCGAACAACAGCTCCAAAGCCGTGACGACGGCCCGGTTGCGGCCGCGCAGCCAGGTGTCTTCCGCCGCCTGGGAATTCTCGGCGTCGGGGCCCCCGCCTGCTGGTGCCCCGGGCGGCCTTGCTCCGAAGCGTGCCGGAATGAACGGCCTCGCCAATGCCGACTTGATGTTCTGGGCGACGGGCTGCTCCTGACGATATGCGGAGTTTCGGCTGAGCATGCAGTGGGCGTAGAACTCGTCGAGAATGATTCTGGGGAAGGTCACCTCCAGGCTGATCAGGCGGTTCTCATGCCTGCTCAGCGAGTCGGCATGGATCTTGCAGGCGTAGCTCATGGGGAGGCTCCGAGTGACGGCGGGGAAGGGTTTCCACACACGCTACCGCGCCGGGGTGGCAGGTCCCATTCCTGCATGGCGCAGCCCTGACTGGGTTAATCCACGCTCGTGGTCGGCAGGCTGCGAGAGCCCTGCAGTCTCCTGATGGTTCCGAAGCGTTCCTTAGAGTGGGGCAGCGAGACCTCTCTGATGTAGCGGGTCAGCTCAGTCTCGCCCTGTTCCTCCAAGGCATCCAGGAGGCTGCGGAGATCGTCGGGATGGCGGTTTTGCGAAGCCTTGGCTTTTGCCTCGATCTTCTTCACAAAGACCTCCACGCCTACGATGGCGCGGGCCATCTTCAGCAGTTTCTGCTCTCCGACGGCCTCCAGCACCTCCGGTGGTTCTGTCCTGCTGGTGAGCGCCCGGGCAGCGCTGAGGGCGGCCTTGGGAGAGGTGGTGAAGCTGATGTCTCCCGTGATGTGCATAGTGATGTAGTCCCAGGTGGGGACGTTCGGCAGGACGTCGTTGCTGGCGTACCAGCACGGTGAGATGTAGGCGTCGTCGACGTCCAGGATCACCAGCGCGGGACCCGTGACGGGCTCCGTCGCCTGGGGGTTGTTGCGCACCAAGTGGGTGACGAGCACCTGGCCGGTCTCCCGGTGCTCCATGTGGAAGGGAACGAAGCTCGCTTTGGGGCCGGAGGCGTGAACGGTGACGAGGTTCCCGGCGCGCACTGTGCCGAGTAGCTCCGCCAGCCTGTTGCTGGGGATCTCGTAGTGCTTCGCCGTGTACATGTTCGCCAGTCTAAGACGCCCTCCCCGGGTGTTGGTGAAGGGGTTGATTGCGGCTAATGCTGAGTGAATGCCCCGGAGCCCGCTGGTGGGGAATCCTTCGGGTGCGGTCGCTATGGTTGTCGCAGTCTTGCGACGAATCGGGGGCGGCCAGTCGTCCGTCGGCAAGCTGAAGACATCAACAGCACATCCACCAAGGAGTCGACATGAAGACCAGGATCATCCGCACCGCCCTCGCAGCACTCGCCGTCGCCAGCCTCGGTTTCACTGCCTGCCAGGCTGGTGTTGAGGCCGCACCGAAGGGTACGAGCGGCAACACCGCTCCGGCCCAGATGCCCACGAGCTCGATTACCCCGGATGTGAAAGTCACCGAAATCGATGGCAAGGACAGCAAGGTGTCAGCGTCGGCCGGTTCTGATGGCGTCAGCGTTGGCGCAGGCGATGTGAACATCAAGGTCGGTCCTGACGGCGTGGACGTCGGTACGGGTAAGGCGAGCGTCAGTGCTGGCTCCGACGGTGTGAGCGTCGGTGCGGGCGATGGCACCCCGGCTGCGGAGGAAAGCGCAAAGAGCATCCCAGGAGTCGCTGCCCGGGCGGACGGGATCACGGTTGACATCCCCAGCACCGCCAACAAGGCGACCTGCACCGGAGGCAAGGGGATTGTCGACGAGCTGTCTGCTGTCGTCCGCTTCGAGGGACACTGCGATGTGATCGAGGTGCGTGGGAGCAGCAACACCGTCTACGCGGACTCGGTGGGCAAGCTGATCATGGATGACATCAGCGGCAAGGTCGCCGTCAAGAAGGTCGATTCGATTGAGGCCGACTCAACCAGTACCCTCATCGTCTCTGGTGGCGATGTCGACGACGTGAGTGTCTCCGGGATAAGCAACACCATCTTGGTGACCGGAGCCATCTCTCGTGTCGGAGACACCGGACTCAGCAACACCGTGACCGATCGCTATCGGCAGTGAAAATGATACAGCCCCATGTATCGTCAGCCCCGTTCTCATGAGGAGAGACATGAAGCCAACAATGATCCGCTCGGCCTTCGCCACGGCAGCCATCGCAGCACTTGGTCTTGCTGCGTGCTCGTCGAGCGCCCAACCGGCTGACAGCAAAACCGCAGACAACGTCCAGTCCACCACGGTGCAGAGCACCGCCAGCGAGAGCAGCGCTCCAGCCACCCCCAAGGCGGACGAGTCCACTGCAGCTGCCAAACCCTCATCACAAGGCGATGACGACAAAAAAGACAGCAAGAAGGACAGCGATGACAAGCCTTGCGTTGGCGATCCCAACATCACCGGGAGCAACGGTGTGGTGAGCCTGACCGGGCACTGTGAGGTCATCACCGTCTCGGGCAATGGCAACAACATCACCTTTGAGTCCGCCGACAAGCTGATCGTCAAGGGTGAGGGAAACAATGTCACGGGGAAGGACCTTGATGACGTTGAGATCAGCTCTAACGGCAACAGTGTCTCCGCGGTTGATGACGAACTGGACCACGTCAAGGTCTCCGGAAACGAGAACAATGTGCTCTCCAAGGGCGCTGAGAAGGTCGAGGACACAGGGTCTGGCAACACGATCTCGTGACCACCGTCCTGGTTGTTGATGACGACCCGATGATTCGCGGACACCTCGCTCGCATCCTGGTGCGGGCGGGGTTCGCCGCATTGACAGCAGCCGATGGTGTGGAGGCCCTGGCATTGGCGCAGGAGAAAAGCCCAGACCTGATCGTGCTGGATGTTCTGATGCCCCGCACCGATGGGCGTGAGGTGCTGGCGGCCCTGCGCCGTCGCGGCGACTGGACTCCGGTGATCCTGCTCACCGGTGTGGGGCAGTCCGGCACCCGGGCTGATGCCTTGGACAAGGGCGCGGATGACTACCTGAACAAGCCCTTCGATCCTGCCGAGTTGATCGCCCGGATCCGGGCGGTGCTGCGGCGCGGGCAGGTGGGGCAGACCCTGGCGCATGCAGCCCGCATCGCAGGGGGCGGTTTGGAGCTGGACCGGCTGGCGAAAACCGTTGAGGCGAAGGGGCGAGTGGTGCAGCTCACGCCGAAGGCTTTGGCGCTGCTGGAATACCTGATGGTGCATCACGGGGAGACGTTCAGCAGGGACCATCTTCTGGAGCAGGTGTGGGGGGTCGAGTTCGCCATCACCACCCGGGCTGTCGACCATCGGGTGGCGGAGCTGCGGAAGGTGCTGGGAGCCCGTGGGCTTGAGGTGATTGACACGGTGCAGGGCGTGGGGTATCGATTCCACCCTGAGGTCCGGGCGGTTTGATGCGCGTCGGATGGGCGTGGGTAGTGGCTGCGGTCGGGGCCCTCGTGGGAATGGGCATGTTGATGGCGGGGGAGACCCGCCTGTTCAAGGTTGGAATTGAGCTGTGGGCGCTGCCCGTCGTTGTGGGGGCTGCCGTGCTGGTGGGGGTGCTGCTGCTGCGCTGGCGTGCCCAGCGGATGCGACGGGCCGTCGCTGAGGCGACGGAGCAGGCGCAGGCTGCTGCGCGTGAGAGTCATCGCACTTTCATTGGGCGGCTTGATCATGAGTTGAAGAATCCGCTGACGGCGCTGCGAATGGGGCTCACCTCGGTCTCTGATCCAGTGTTGGCGGACTCAATGCGTGGGCAGGTGGAGCGTTTGTCGTCACTGGTGACGGAACTGCGCAAGATCAGCGAGATTGATTCCTATCCTCTGGCGAACGAGCCGGTGGATGTCGCGGAGGTGGTGGCTGAGGTGGTTGAGGCAGTCGCACCGGAGAACCGTGAAGTGGCAGTCACATTCCCGCGAGCGCCCCGACCCTTGCCTCCGGCTCGGGGTGACAGGGATCTGGTATTCCTGGCGTTGTACAACCTGGTGAACAATGCCGTGAAGTACTCATCGTCCGGAGCCATGCTGGAGATCCGAGGCATCGAGGATCGCGGGCACATCGTCGTGGAGGTCTCCGACACTGGCCGAGGCATTCCGGCAAGTGAGGTGGACCAGGTGTGGGGGGAGCTGGCTCGAAGCGCCGAGGTTCGACATATCCCAGGCAACGGTCTTGGCCTTCCGATGGTTGCGGCGGTGCTGCGACGCCTGGGCGGCTCATGTGAACTCAGCTCCATCCAAGGACGAGGAACGACAGTGCGTCTGCGTCTGCCGCTCTAATGAGGCGACAGCCTGGGATCTATCCGTAGGCGGATCGTGGTTGAGTTTTCTTGTTCAGTCTTATGACATTGTAAAGACTTCTGGAGACCTTGCCACGGGGCCTCCTGAGGCAATGAAGCTCCATGTCAAGGTCCGGTTGCTGGTGGTTTCCAATGAGCCTCATCAACAGCCAGGAAAAGCAGCCCGCCCTTCTTGATCAGGTCCATGACCTCCACATCGCAATGGAGCCTGGCCTTGGCGGCCAGGAAAAGAGGTACAACGTCCAAGCTATTGGTGTGGACCCCTGGTCGCAATGGAGCCTGGCCGTGGCGGCCAGGAAAAGTTGGTGCTGCCGGAATTGTATTCCTGGCTGGGGAGGGTCGCAATGGAGCCTGGCCGTGGCGGCCAGGAAAAGCGGCCGTCGATGGCGAGGGCATCGTCGCAATGGAGCCTGGCCGTGGCGGCCAGGAAAAGCCGCGGAATCGTGACGTGTTGCGCCTCTGCGAGACGGTCGCAATGGAGCCTGGCCGTGGCGGCCAGGAAAAGGGCTCGCGATTTTTTGCTTGTCTGACTACTAGTATTGCACACCTTCGCGAGCGGTGGGAGCCCTGCGGGGAGGCAGGTGGGCTCCAGGCTGCTGAGACGCGCTCGAAATGCGTGCTGACTAGGGGTCGAGCGCTCCCTGGGGGAGGTGGGGGTACTGGAGCGCTCGCTAGATGATCTGCGACCCTCTGGAGGGCAGCTCGATGCGATGCCCGACGAAGATGAACCTGTCGTCACCGATCTCTCCTAAATCTACGATCACCACAGAGTCTACAGCTAAGTTCATGATCGATTCCCCCGCGGCTCGCAAGTGGATCAGCTCTGACTTGTTGAGATCACAGATGAACACTGAGTATTGGAGGCGCTCGGTGGTGTCATAGGGTCGTAGCAACAGTGCTTGTTAAGGAGGGGTTGTTGGTG
>CAKZJI010000410.1 GCA_936941515.1 uncultured Propionibacteriaceae bacterium | reverse complement strand
AACGCCATCGCGTTGCCCGACACGCCCGAGCAGATGACATCATGATGAATCTTGAGACGCGGTCGGTCAGTTCGCTGCTTCATGTCTGGTGTACTCATAGTCCCATTGTGGCGTACCTTGGAGTCCCTGAGAGCCCCGAGCAGCGGTTGAGTATTCGTGTCATAGCGGTCTTCTCTACGCCGGTGACCCACGCGTTTCCTAGGTCGATTTGGACTGTTGTTGAGGCGTGTCGGCCTCGTCTCCAGGCGAGAGTGGCCCCGGGGTTGGGTCGTGGAGTGTTCCGGAGGCGATCACGCACCGCGACCCAGGTTTTGTGCGGGCCAGGGCATCGACGGTTCAGCGCGCCCGCAGCGGCCCTTGCACCAAGCTTCCTGACAACGGTGGAGCCCATGACTGCCGACGGTTTAGAACCGCCCGTAAACGGCCATGATTTGGCTAGTGTCAGGCCCGCCACTACTGCGACGCCGATCACAGCAACCACAGCCATGATCTTCCTGCGTACCGACCTCATCGATCCTCCCACTGGTTGTGGGCGGCTAGGTCGGCCTCTAGGGCGGTGCGCACGATCTGGCACATCGCGATGACTTCGTCATGGTCACGGGGAAAACGGGCCATCAGCATGGTTTGGCGGCGGGTCAGCCAGCCCATCGGATCATCAGAGCGGGAAGCTAGCAGTTTGGTGGCGATCGCGCCTGCCATGTCGTCGCGCTCGGCGACGTGGCGCACTTGCGACTGAGCGACCCTGACATCGGTCTTGTCAGCAGTCTCGCCAGGGTTGGGGTAAATCCACACGGTTGTGTCTCCTTCATCTACATCGTCTTGACTGGGTTCGGGTGATGGGAGGGGGGCAGGGTTGATGGGGGCGGCCTTCTGGTCGGCGATGACCCCGTGTAGCTTGTCTCGAACGATCTCGCAGTGGCAGACACCTAGCGAGCCTTCGTCGCGTACTCGCCTAGCGGCAGTCTCTAGGGCCGCCGCATTCAGAAAGCCTGGATTCCGGCGAATCTCGGTGGCAATCAGTTGGCGGACCTGGCCGCGTACTTTCGGCGGAGCCCCCACCAGCTGGGGACACCGCCCCACGAACCGCCATGCCAGGTTTGCGGCGTCATCGTTTCTGGCATTTCTGGCTGGTGTGGGTTTCTTTGGTGTCGGCGGCGCAGCCGCCGCGCGCGCGCGCGTTGGTGAGCTAACACGCTGACGCGACCCAGGGTCTAACTCATTGTCTAATGACTTGTCTAATAGAAAGGCGACATTTTCTGGGGGGTGGATGGGGTGAAGAATCGGGGGTTGATGGGGTGAAAAATGGGAGGAGTCCTCAGTCCCTTGGTCCTCCTCGCCGGGGCCGGCGCACACCTGTTGCGTGTCCGCTGGATTCGGGAACCACACCCGGCTGGGGCGGCCGGCCACCTGGTCGAGGCCGAGCAGGCCAGCGTCGACGAGTCGACCACGGACCTGGGAGACCCGGTTGGGGTGGCACTCCAGGAACCGAGCCACGACAGCGAGGCGGGCTTGGGCCATGCCGGTGCGTCCGGCCAGCATCCTCCACACCAGCCAATGACGTGCCCACTCGCCACTTTGAAGCCCGCCTGCCTGACGCATGACATCCCATGTGGTCCGCGGCAGTTGTTCCCAGTGCTTGGTAGAACTGGCGGGACCAGTGAGCTTGTACCAGATGGCGGTCGCGGCCGTGGTGTCGTCGTACCTCTTCTTGGAGGTCAGCCAGCCGCGTGCTGTCAGTTCCTTGACAGCACGATGGATTCGCTGACGGGCAGCCGAGGAAGACAAGTCGTCCCAGCCGCACAGTTCAGCTAGGTGAGGCTGGGAGTAACGGACCCACTCGCCGTGGCGGGGATGGTTGACCAGTGTGATGAACAACGCCATCGCGTTGCCCGACACGCCCGAGCAGATGACATCATGATGAATCTTGATGAAGCCCTTAGCAGAACCAGTACAGGTGTTAGCTGAGGTTCTAGCAATGCTTCTAGCTGAACTGTTAGCAACCGTTACAGCCTGTGTTCTAGCGGTCATGACGCCCTCCTCGAGGACGCCTCACGGCTTGTCATAGCAATCAATCCTTGATGTTCAGCACCCTGTAGCAGGGTGCGATACCTGCGAGGATCGGCGTTGCTGCACTTCCAACAACGCGGGCTATCAGCTACCATGAAACTGTCTGTGGCGGTACTTGCATGACTGTCATGGCGGTCCCCCCTCCTCTGGGAAAGGACCTGAGCCCCTAACAAGGGCTGCTGATAACCGAATGTTGAAGGCCGCTTGGGAGAGCGGCCTTCAACCATGTTCGGGCTCACCCAGACATCAAAAGCTCCTTCTGTTCCTCGCTGTCGTCGAGAGGCAGAGCATCGGGGTACAACGCCGACATCACGGCCTTGTCCAGATACTCCGGGATCGGTATGGGGTCCTCGCCTCGGTCCCTGCGCACCACATTGAGGGTGCACAAAGCCGACCACCCCACGAGATCGGACTTCGAAATCTCCAACTGCCACGCCATCTCGTCGATCGGATCTATCAGAGACTGAGGCACATAACACGTCAAGGACCTGACGGGCTCTTCGCAGCGTGGCTTCGGGCCGCGACGGATCTTCTGGTATGGCTTGCGGGGAGACCTCATAGAGATCATTATGGCCCATCCGATGGGTGATATGCGGCTCAACACACCGTACTGCACAGTTCTCAGCTCGGTTTGGTGTCTGTACTTCCTTCATACCCTTGAAGGTGTGAAAGAGAGCCGCGATGTGCGGAACGGCCCCCAAAATTTTTTCTCAGCTGTGAGGACGGGCTGCCTGCAGCCCGTCCCAGGTCTCGAACAGGACTTTCCCGTCAATAGTGAGTGGCTCGGCCTGGTCGACCAACAGGCGCAGCACCTTCAATTGCTCGCTGGATACAACCGGGCGTAGGACAATAGAG
>CAKZJI010000409.1 GCA_936941515.1 uncultured Propionibacteriaceae bacterium | reverse complement strand
CAGACCTTCGACGAATACTCCGCCGCCCAGCAGGAACTGTCCACGGTGACGGTCGAGATGGTCGACGGCATCAAGGAGGTCAAGAACTTCGGCATGACAGCGGACGTCTTCGGACGGTTCGACGCCGCGGCCCGCAAGAGTGCCGACGTCACGATGAACTGGATGCGCAAGTCCGGGGTCAGCGTAGCGATCATGGGCGCCGTCATGCAGCCTGCCGCGACGCTGGCCCTGACCATCGGGCTGGGTTTCTGGTTCGTTCAGCTAGGCTGGGTGACCCCGATCACGGTGGTGGCCTTCGCCCTGGTCTGGGTGGGGATCCCGGAGGGCCTGACGGCCCTGGTGCAGATCTTCCAGCACATCTATGCCGCCAAGCAGGCCGCCAACTCCACCCTGGAGGTCCTGAAGACCCCAGAGCTCCCGGTCCCCACGGCCCCGGCGTCCCTGACCGCCGACCCGTCGCTGATCGAGATCGACGACGTCACCTTCGGCTACGAGCCGGACAATCCGGTCATCAAGGATGTGACGCTGACCTGCCAGCCGGGCACCGTGACCGCCCTGGTCGGTCCGTCCGGTGGTGGCAAATCCACCCTCGCGAAGCTGATAGCCCGGTTCTGGGACGTCGATTCCGGCGTGATCCGGATCGGCGGCATCGACATCCGGGAGCAGACCGACAAGCAGCTGATGGGGTCTATGGCGCTGGTCTTCCAGGACGCCATGATCGCAGCCGACACCATCGCCCGGAACATCGCCCTCGGCAAACCCGATGCCACACACGAGGAGATCATCGAGGCGGCCCGGAAGGCGCACATCCACGACCGGATCATGGCCCTGCCGCACGGCTACGACACGGTACTGGGGGCCGGCGACGGTTTCCTGTCAGGGGGTGAGGAGCAGCGGCTGAGCATCGCACGGGCCTTCCTGTCGGCTCCCCAGATCCTGATCCTCGACGAGGCCACCGCCCAGGCGGATGCCCACTCCGAGCTGGAGATCCAGCGGGCGATCTCGGGGCTGGCTGCGGGACGCACCGTGGTGATGATCGCCCACCGGCTGTCGACCATCCAGTCCGCCGACCAGATCGCGGTCATCGACGAGGGCCGGATCACCGAGTGCGGTCCGCATGACGAACTGATCGCCCAGGGCGGGCAATACGCTCGTCTCTGGGCTGCCCAGCAGAACACCATGACAGGAAGCCACCAGGTGGCAGGAGGCCAGGATGCTTGAGCGATTCAGGAAATACCTCGACCGGCCGCAGAGCGTCTACGCCCTGATCGCCGGCTACACCATCGCGGCAGTGCTGCAGGGACTGGCCTTCGGTGTCCTGATCTGGTTCCTGCGCGGCTTCCTGTCGGAGGATCCAGGCAGTGCCACCGGGGCCTTCTGGCTACTGATCGCCCTCGGGGTGGTGTCCTTTGCCGTGATGGCGGCGACGATGATCGCCGCAAACCGGATCTCCGCCTACGACGTCTGCGGCAATGTGATCGCCAAGATCGGCCAGCGAGTCTCCGGCCTGCCGCTGGGCTGGTTCGACTCCGGCGCGACGGGACGGGTCTCCGCTGCGGTCACCCACGAGACCGACGCGCTGTCGCACCTGGCGTCCATCGTCTTCCCGCAGCTCATCTCCGCGCTGGTCACGCCAGTCACCGCCGCGGTGGTCACGCTGATCTACGACTGGCGGCTGGGCCTGGTGATGGTCGTCGTCGCCCCTATCGTCTGGGTGCTGTGGCGCTGGGCGATCCCGGTGATCCGCCGCGAGCAGGAGCTCGCCCCGAAGGTCAGCTCCGAGACGGCGGCACGCATCATCGAGCAGGCCCGGCTGCAGCCGGTGCTGCGGGCTCAGGGCGTGGCCGGCACCGACTGGGAGCCGCTGGATGAGGCGCTGCGCAGCGAATACGAGACGATGAAAGGCCTGATGGCGGCCCAGTCGCGGCCCTCCTCGGCCTTCGGGATCCTAGGGCAGGTGTTCTTCGCCACCGTCCTCGGCACGGGGCTGGCCCTGGCGATGGGCGGGCAGCTCGACGTCCCGGGCTACCTGGCGATCGGCCTGATGGCGGCCCGCTTCACCACCCCGATCTCCCAGTCGGTGTTCTATGCCGCCGAGATCCAGAAGTCGGTCGTCAGCCTGGATACCATCGGCGCGATCGTCGACTCCGCCCCGCTGCCCGAACCCAGCGACCCGAAGGCCCCAGAGGGGACGACGATCCGGTTCGACGACGTCCAGTTCGGTTATGTCGCAGATCAGCCGGTGTTCTCCGGCCTGTCGCTGACCGCGGCCGAGGGTGAGATCACCGCGTTGATCGGCCCGTCGGGCAGTGGCAAGTCGACGGTGACCCGCTTGGCCGCACGCTTCTGGGACGTCAGCCAGGGGTCGATCACCATCGGCGGCGTCGATGTGCGAGACATCCCGACAGCCAAACTCATGGAGATGACCTCCATGGTCTTCCAGGACGTCTACCTCTTCGACGCCACCATCGCTGAGAACGTCCGGATCTCCCGGCCCAAAGCGACCGACGCCGAGGTCACCAACGCCCTCCACCGCGCGGGACTCGACCAGATGATCGCCCGGCTGCCCGAGGGCATCAACTCGCCTGTCGGGGAAGGCGGTCAGAAGCTGTCCGGCGGTGAGCGGCAGCGCGTCTCGATCGCCCGCGCCTTCCTCAAGGACGCCCCCATCCTGCTGCTGGACGAGATCACGTCCGCCCTGGACGCCGAGAACGAGGCCGCGATCACCCAAACCCTGGCGGAGTTGTCGCGGGGCCGGACGGTCATAGTCATCGCGCACCGCCTGTCGACGGTGATGCAGGCCGACCACATCTACGTGCTCTCCGGTCGCGAGAACGGCGTGCCGACGCAGGTCGCGGAACACGGCACACCAGCCGAACTGGCCTCCGGCAACGGAATCTTTGCGTCCATGCTCGCCGACTTCGAGCAGACCGCCCGCTGGAAGGTCCGCTGAGATGAAGGCAGTGGAAGCCGAACGGATCAATAACGCCGCCAAGACCGCTCCTGACTGGGCCATCGCGCTGTGCGAGCGCTGGAATACCGAAAGTCCAACCCCCGAGACGGCACGCATCACGAAACGGGCCCTCCGGTCACTCAGATAGAGTCTCCACCACGCAGGAGCCGGCCCTGGTGGTGTTGCCGATGATGCGTGGAGCGTAGACGACGGTCTCAGAACGCAAGACGGCGATTCGTGTGCAGGTCTGACCGAGCCGCACGTCGGGCGACGGACTCTGCGCCGGGAAAGCTGCAACTCGCATGACATGAAACGCCGCTCCGCGCCCCCACGCCGTCACCACACCCCGTCCTCGCTGCAACAGCCGGCGATTCACGCACACCATGGCCTGCAATAAGGCCTTTCTCCATGCGGGGTCATTGGTTGGATGGTCGGACTCCCTGGGACGGGGACGCTGGTCCCTGGTGCTGCGCTGCGCTGAACTTCGGGACGGGCAGATGCGTCTTTTCGCCGGGGCCGGGATCGTCGCCGGCTCTGACCCTTGCGTTGAGCACGACGAGACGGCAGCGAAGTTCGCCACGATGCTGCGGGCGTTGGAAGGCCTGTGATAAACCCCATGCCTCTCGTCGTTGTTGTTGTGTCCAACGGATGCGGTAACGTCGCAGTATGGCTGCCTCATCTTCAGTCGTCGAGCTGAGAGGGCGTCTGTGCACAGGTGGCGTGGACGATGAGTTGCCCGGCCTTCCCGGTGTTCGCTGTCTTCCGGGCCCAGGCTCCGCAGTGGCGCTGCTGGCCGACACCTTGGCCGGGGCCTCGTGGGCGCGGCGGCGAGGGGAGCTTCTCTCACTCATCGAGAGGGAGAGGGCGGCCCGTTTCGTGTTTCCCGGTCTGGGTGAGACGTGGACCGCGGCACGTGTCCTGCTGCGTGAGGTGCTGGGGCGTGTGACGCTCACCCCCGCGCAGGAGGTGCCGATCCGCATTGGCGAGTACGGGAAGCCGATGACCGAAGGCGTCGAGTTCTCCTTGGCACACACAGGCTCCCTGGTGCTGATCGGCGTCGGAGACCTACCACTCGGAGTGGATGTTGAGAAGGTGCCGGAGAAGCGGGTCGTGGAGCAGGTGGGCACATCCCTCCACCCGGGAGAGGTGGCAGAGCTGTCCGCCCTGCCCGAAGAAGAGCGTCCGAAAGCTTTTGCCCGGGCCTGGGTGCGCAAAGAGGCGATGTGCAAGGCCCTGGGAGTTGGTCTGTCGCGAGGAATCTCCAGGGATTATGTGGGCACCGGGGTGGCTCCGGGAGATCCCGTTGCAGGATTGCGCATCCATGACCTGAGGCTTCCCGGCTTGCCAGAGCATCAAGCCGCACTATGCGTCACGACTCCCGCCACGTCATGAGTTTTACTCACAGCCGCTAGCGACCGGGCGCAAACAACGGTTTTCGCTGTCTTTGCCCCATGACCAAACCCACATGAGAGCCCCAAGGACAATCAAACCCCCATGAAGTCGCGTTTCTCTGACAGGACGAAATGCTGCTCACGACGGCTGATGAGCCACTGCCCGTCATGGTTCACCAGGGTGTCGGTGTAGCGGATTGAGTGCTCGGTAAGAACATCCCTGCCGTCTTCCTCCTGCACCAGCGAGGCCTGGCAGTAGTGGATGTCGGTGGCGACGTCCCCATCAATGGTGATCACCTGCTGCCCGTTCATGTGGTAGGCGGTTTTGACGCCAGCCATGGCCCCACCGAACAGTTCGATGA
>CAKZJI010000408.1 GCA_936941515.1 uncultured Propionibacteriaceae bacterium | reverse complement strand
CAGCGCTTTCTCGTGTCCCTCCTGCTGTCCCAGGGAGAACTCCGCATTGGATATGGCGGAATCGACTATGCCGTCGAGCACCATGTGGCCGGTGTTGTGGGGGAAGAGATCGGCGTAGGTGTATCCGATCTCGCTGCCGTAGGAGAACCCCAGGTAGTTCAGGGAACCCTGACCTGAGACGGCACGGAGGATGTCGAGGTCCCTCGCCACTGAGACGGTGTTCACATTGTCGAGGAGACCGGGCTCAGAGTTGTGCTCGCAAGCCTGCCTCAGTGCGGAGAGCTTCTCGACGTAGCCGTGTGCCCAGTCCTCGAAGGACTGCCCAGGGGCTGGGTTGGATGTGAGGTCCTGTGGCACCTCGGCGTCTCCGCATGTGATGGGGGTGGAGGCGCCCACGCCGCGGGGATCGAAGCCGACGATGTCGTAGCCCGCCAGCAGCTCCTGAGAGAACTGTCCCTGGACGGTCTCCACCAGGTCGATGCCGGAGCCGCCTGGGCCTCCGGGGTTGATGAACAGCGACCCGCGGGACTCGCCTTCGGCTGCGCGTTTCTTGACTGCGATCTGAATTGCCTTGCCCTCCGGCTGGCTGTAGTCCATGGGGACCCTCACCTTCGCGCAGGAGAACTGGCTCGCTGCTGCTGCCGGATCCATGCCTTTGCTTGTGCAGGGATACCAGGACACCTCCTGGCTGTAGTAGGACTCCAGGCCCTGGGGGGCTGTGGAGGTCTCGGTGGGCAGGGCCGAGGCGATCGGCCCGGGCGTCAGGAGAGCGGCACCCAGCATCAGCGCCGCCACGGACTTTCCCCTCCTGCCACTCTTGGGGCCCCGAAGGGCAGAGTTCGGATGTGTTGTGCTTGTCACCTTCGATTTCCTTTCCTTGCCTACACGGTCTGCTGCCCGGAGTGCCTGGATGCTCTTCCCCTGATTCCCCTGTGCCGCATCTGCGCATCCGGGTCATCCTGTTTGAAGGATGATTCACTCTAACCAAGGTGGGGGTCACCTAATGTTCAGGAAGGTCGCCGTTCTCCTGGCCAGGCCATGGATCATGCTGGTTTCCGAAGGTTCTCCATCAGGGGACGTCGGTCGAGCTGCGCCGGTAGCCAGGTGGTGGCGATGGCCAGCACCAGCGACGCGCCCACCACAGGCAGCATGCCCGCCAGGGGAATCGAGGCCAGGAAAGTCGAGGGCTGGCCCGAGATCGCTGTCATGACCACGGCGGTGACCAACGTCATGATCAGGCCGAAGAGAATGCCGGTGATGGCGTAGATCGCGCCCTCCAGCACCGTGGAGCCAAGGATGGTGCCCGACCTGGCGCCGATCACGCCGAGAAGCGCCCCCTCCTGGCGGCGGGCACGCCCCACCATGGCGATGTTCGCCACCCCGCCGACCCCGGAGATGATGAAGATCGGCACCGCGAGTGGCAGGAAGCCGTTCACAGTGCCCGTCGCGCCATTGGCCTGTCCGGCTCCGACGATGGAGTAGACGGTGCCCGTCATGGCGACGGCGATGGCGAACGGGGTGATCGTGGTCATGCTCATCGTCGACCGGTGCCAGGCATTGGCGCGGGCCGCGAACCATGCGGGACTGCGGCCGGGGATCAGCCTCGTCCAGGCCATCAGCAGCGGACGGAGGGTCAGGTTCGGCAGGCACAGGGCCGCCATGGCGGCGATCATGCCGACTGTTCCCCCGATGGTGATCCGGAAGCCGGGTGACTGGAGCACCTCCACCGTCATCGTCGGAGCACCAGGTGCGGTGTTCTCCAGGAGAACACTGGGGTTGAAGTGGGCGATGATGAGCATGACGGCAATCGCTACCACTCCTATCAGCAGCATCCCGGCGATGATCCACTGCCAGAGCCTGGTGCGGCTCGTGGGGGAGCCCGCCTCCCGCAGCGCCTGCATCTCGGGGGTGGATGCGGCCCGGCGTGCCGCTCCCAGCCCGCCTAGCAGGCAGAAGAGCGTGGTGATCAGCACCACGAGGGGGACGCCGAAGGGCGGCATGCTCAGTGGCAGCTCCTCGGGAAACATCCTCATCTCCCGCCAGGTCATCAGGTACAGACGGGTGGCGGGCAGGGCGAGCAGCCCTCCGATCAGACCCCCGGTCACGCCGACCACGATCACCTGCCGCAGGATGACAGAGCGGATCTGGGACCCTGGGATGCCGATCACCTTCCACAGCGCGTGCGAACGCTGTTGCGCGGCAACGGTGAGGGCCAGCGTCGTGGAGATCACGACGGTCGTGGCCAGTCCCACGAAGGAGACCAGATTGCTGCCGAGAAGGTGCGCGGCCAACGTCAGGAATGCGCTCTCGGGCTGGGCACCCGCCCACTGGGAGGCGCTCCACCAGGTGGTGATGATGAGGCTGATGACGGCGCCGCCGACGGTGGCCACCAGCAGCGACCACAGCCATTGGCGGGCGTGGTGGCGTAGTTCCTTCCAGACCAGTGTTGACATGTTTCCTCCTCAGGCGATGCGGGCCGCGTGGACGAGATCGGCAATCTGCCGGGGATCATGACTGGTTGACCATGCCGCGAGCCGGCCCTGGCTCATCACCGCGACATTGTCTGCGATAGCTGCCGCCTCGACGTCGTGGGTGACCATCACCACCGTCGTCCCCTGCTGGGTGAGCTGCCGCAGCCAGTCCAGGACGATGCGGGTGGCATCGATGTCCAGGGCCCCGGTGGGCTCGTCGGCGAAGACGATCTTCGGCTGGCTGGCCATCACCCGGGCAATCGCCACTCGCTGGCGCTCGCCCCCGGAGAGCTGATGGGGCTTGAGACCGGTGCGGTGCCCGAGCCCGACGGCCTCAAGGGCATCCTGGATCTGGCCCGTGGGTAGCGGTTTCCCGGCGAGCCTGGAGGGCATGGACACGTTCTCGGCGGCCGTCAGGGAGGCTATGAGGTTGTACTCCTGGAAGACGAAACCGACGTTGCTGGCGCGGAACCGGGCACGGGCGGCGGGCTTCAGATCCGAGGTGACGGTCCCGAGCATCGACACCTGACCGCTGGTCGGCTGGTCAAGGCCCGCCATGCAGTGCAGCAGCGTTGACTTGCCGGACCCGGAGGCCCCGACGATCGCGGTGAAGCTGCCTGCGGGAAGGTCGGCGTCCACGTGGTCCAGGGCCATGACCCTGGCGTCGTCGCGTCCTGGCACGTCGTAGACGCGGGTCAGCTGCCGAATCGAGATGGCGTCCTGCCTGCCTGGGTAGGAGCCGGTCATAGCGCGGCTGCCGTGTGCTGTCTGTGTCGAATGGGCTGAAGTCATGCCTCCAGCCTTTCCTCTGAACGTCCGCCCTCCCATCCTGGTAGCTGGTCAGTTGGGGTGGGGATAGCCCGACAGGACTGGGATCTCTGAGGGCGTTCTCAGATGTTGTCGCCCACGACACCTCGGCTGGCAGATCCCCCCATGCGCCACCCGCACGTGGAATCATTGCCCCCATGGGTCTGTTCGACTTCCTTGGCAAACGCTCCCCGGGTTTGAGTGTTGATGATGCGCTGCTGGCCCTCAGCAAGGGGGCTGTGCTGATTGACGTGCGCACCCCGGGTGAGTACGAGGCCGGTCACGCGCCGGGTGCCCGCCCCGTTGACCCGAAGTCGCTGCATGATGATCCGCTTGATGCCATTCATGGCGATGATCCTCTGGCGGAGCGCGACTCTGCGGTTCTGGTGATCTGCGACAACGGGCTGCGCAGCTCCGTCGCTGCCGCGGAGCTGCGCGACAAGGGCATTCTCGCTGAATCCGTTCAGGGCGGGCTGATTGCCTGGCGCGCTGACGGAAATCCGATCATCCCCGGCCCCTACCGTCGCCGATGAGACGCTGGGCGGCGACGCTTGGCGTCGCGGGGCTCGTGGCCTTGGGGGTGAACTACGTGCGGGGGCGGTTGACGATTGAGCGGCACGTCGCCGACTACGCCGACCACTGGCGGCGACGTGTCGACGTGCCTGAAGATGCCATCCACTATGTCGCGCTCGGTGATTCCGCCGCCCAGGGGGTGGGTGCCAGCACCGTCGAGGCCGGGTATGTCGCGCTGTTGGCGGGACGGATCGCGGAGGCGGACCGGATGCAGGTCGGCCAGCAGATCGTACAGGGCCTGCCCGTGCTTACCCTGGTCGGCGACGGCACCAGCT
>CAKZJI010000407.1 GCA_936941515.1 uncultured Propionibacteriaceae bacterium | reverse complement strand
CCCAGGCCCCGGCCAGCATGGCGTCATCGACCGCGTGGACCAGCAGCAGTTCCCCGTCGTTCTCGTTGGCGTAGCTGGCACCATATTTGACGGCGCGCAGACCATCCTCGCTGCCGTCGACTCCGACAACTATCAGCTTACGCTCTTCCATCTCGGCCTCCTCAGGCTCCGGGAACTGATGTGCCGGAGAATACCCGGCCAGTCACCTGTTCGCTGCACATCGCCACAGCTGTGGACGGTGTTTTCAGCCACTTGCCGCGGCCAGCCCCAGTCATGACGAGAACTGTAGTGGCTCACGATGCCCCGGTCAGCCTGCGGCGGGAAAAGTCGTGCGCCCTCCCAGTTTGCTCGCCAAATCGTCATCAATGCCGTCGGCGACCTGCGAGATCGACTCCAGGGCCTGACGGAAATGCTGAGGCACAAAGGGCTGCGCCGGAACCGACACCTGCACAAACACCCGATCACGATGCAACGCGAATCTGCAGTAGCGGGATTCGACATTCAAGTCGTTCAGCACCTCGCAAGCCCGGGAACGGCCATTCACGTCGTGCACGAGAGCTGCGAACAGCACGAGCTCCCTGCAGTCGGGGGTCGAACGACAGAACACGACGGTGGTGCCCACCCGGATCGCGACATCCCCCTCGGGGTTGCGCGCAGCGGAGTGCCCGAACATCTGGGCCAGCTCGGCATCGACGATGGCATCCAGCTGAGCCTGGCTTGAGGGCAGCACGATCCCAAAGGGGCCCGGCTCAGGGGATGAGACCTCCTCATCACCGCTGGTCAGCAGCTCCGCCAGCTGATCGGGCTCCAGGAAGACCGGGTGCAGCACCCCGACCACATCTGTCAATGTTCTGGTGACCAGCGCCGCCAGGTCAGCCGACTCCTCCTGATCGCGCTGGATCCTCAGGCCGTGCTCAGCACGCTGCCACCCGAGTTCCACAAGCCCCTCGGGAGCCACCCCCACCAGCTTCGCCTCCACCAGGCCAGGAGCGACCACGGAGAACCGGACAGCCGCGGTCTCATCCGCTGCCTCCTCACCACGGGCGACGGAGATCGTCAGATCTGCCGTAGCATCCATCACAGACAGCACATCCGCAAGCCGCTCCGTGAACTGCTCCCACGCCTGCCTGGTGGTCCTGTCCAAATCAAAACCCTCAATGTCGGCCACGCCGGCCACCTCCTTCGCCCTCACCAACTACCGCATCCGAGACGGCCGGGCTCCAGCCGCCTCGCCACGCTCAGCCTCCCACAACCACTGTGATGATCAGTGCCCTGGCCTGGCGATCCACCCGGAACCGCCTTCCGAAAAGCGATCTCGTGTCCACGACACTAGCAAACGCCAATAGGCTGGGGAATGTGACTGCGGTGGCTACTGGTTTCGCGACGATCCTCGTCGCCGTCGCCGTCGGATATCTCCTCGGCGGATCACGGCATTTCCCTCCAGCCTCCCAGAAGACCCTGGCGGCCCTGGCCTTCAACGTGGGAACCCCCGCGCTGATGATCAAACTGATGAGCAAGGCCGATCTGGCCTCGGTGTTCAGCTGGCATCTTGCGGCCATCGCCGCAGCTGCGGCAGTCACCCTGGGGGCCTCGCTGATCCTCTGGCGACGGCTGACGACTGAGCAGCGGGTACTCGGGGCATTGTCGTCGGTGTATCTCAACTCCGGGAACCTGGGGCTGCCGATCGCCCTCTACGTGCTGGGCGATGCGGCCTGGGTGGCGCCCATCCTGCTGCTGCAGGTGGGTCTGATCCAACCCTGCGCCCTGGTGATCCTGGATGCCAGCCGAACCAAGACCTCCAGTCTCCGCGGAGTGCTGCGGCTGGTGTTCAACAACCCCGTGACCCTCGGAACCCTGGCAGGACTCGCCCTCAGCCTGGCAGGCTTGCAACTGCCCATGGTGCTGGCCGCCCCCGTGGACCTGCTGGCAGGGCTGTCGATTCCCCTGATGCTGCTGACTTTCGGGCTGGGGCTGAGGCATTCAGGCCTGCCACGGCATTTCGAGTCACGAGCCATCACAGCCATCGCCGCCAAATCACTGTTCATGCCTGCGGTCGCCTGGACGGTTGCGACAGTGGCGGGGCTTCCCCCTGAGCAGATACGGGCCGCCACAGTCCTGGCGGCGCTGCCTGCGGCGCAGGTGGTGCTGGTGCACGCCATCCGCTACGACACCGACCAGGAGATCGTCCAGCAGGTGCTGTTCGCCACGACTCTCCTCAGCCTTCCCGTGATAGCGACGGCTGCGCTGCTGCTGGCCTGAGGGCCCGACCACCGTACGCGACGCTTGAGCGTGAGTCGTCGCTCATGGGAAGGGTCACCTAAACTGGCGACGACTCCAACAGAGAGGCCTTCATGGATCCCGCCACCTGGCAGCTTCCCTACGGGTTGATAATCCTCAGCCTGTTCTGCATCGTGATGTGCCGCGCCAACGGCACATACTGGATCGGTCGGGCCATCGTCGCGGGTGCTGGACGTAGTCGCTGGCGGAGGATCCTCGAATCAAGGGCCTACGAGACTGGCAGCTCCTGGCTGAACCGCTGGGGAGCCCCCGCGGTGACGCTCAGCTTCCTGGTGGTGGGCGTCCAGACCATGGTGAGCCTGGTCGCTGGGGTCACCCGGATGCCGTTGCGCCGCTATCTGCCCGCCGTGACCATCGGCTGCGTCATCTGGGCGTTCATCTACGGAACGGGCGGCATGGTGAGCTTCGTGATCATCGCCCGGGCGTGGGAGCACAACCCCCTGCTGACCGTTCTGGGACTCGCGGTGATCGTGGGGGCCTTCGCCTCGTTCTTCCTCCGTCGCGGACGTCGCACGGTGGAGTCACCGGATCAGCCGTCGAACCGCCGAGAGGCCCCCTTGTCGGCAGACTGAGCCAGTGAGCCGTAGATCCGCAATGCGGTGGAGACCTGACGCTGGCGGTTCGCGGGCCGGTAGCCCTTGCCGGCTTCCAGCTCAGCGCGACGGGCTGCGAGTTCCTCGTCGGGAACGTTCAGCGATATCAACCGGTTGGGAATGGAGATGGTGATCTTATCGCCGGTGCGCACCAGGGCGATCGGGCCGCCGGAGGCTGCCTCGGGGGAGACATGCCCGATGGACAGCCCCGAGGAGCCGCCCGAGAAGCGCCCATCGGTGATGAGCGCGCACTTGGGCCCGAGCCCCAGCCCTTTCAGATATGACGTCGGGTACAGCATCTCCTGCATTCCCGGGCCACCCTTGGGGCCCTCATAGCGGACGATGACGACGTCTCCCTCTTTCACCTTCTTGCCGAGGATGGATTCCACTGCCTCCTCCTGGGATTCGGTGACGAAGGCAGTCCCCGTGAAGTCCCACTGATGCTCCGGGACGCCAGCAGTCTTGACGATGGCTCCGTCGGGCGCGAGATTGCCCTTCAGCACAGCCAAGCCACCGTCGGAGGTGTAGGGATGCTCGACGGAGCGGATGCAACCGCCCTCAGAGTCCAGGTCGAGTGTCTCCCAGCGGTTGGTGGAGCTGAACGGCTCGGTGGTGCGAACACCTCCGGGGGCAGCGTGAAACAGTTCGAAGGCAACATCAGTGGCCTGGCCTCCCCGGAGATCCCAGTCCGCCATCCAGCGTTCCAGGGACGGCGAGTGCACAGCATGCACGTTCGTTTCGAGCTTGCCGCCACGGTACAGCTCGCCGAGGATCGCCGGGATGCCGCCCGCGCGGTGCACATCCTCCATGAAATAGCGCTCGGAGTTGGGGGCGACCTTCGCCAGGCAGGGAGTGACCCGGGAGATCTCGTCAATGTCATCCTGGTCGAAGTCCACGCCTGCCTCCTGAGCAGCGGCCAGCAGATGCAAGACGGTGTTCGTCGAGCCGCCCATGGCCACATCGAGGACCAGGCCATGCACGTGACCCGCAGCCGGATGGTGCGCCGCTTGCGCGACCCGCAGCTGCTTGAGCGCTTTGCCGCGCCGACCGGTACCCGCTTCCTGGTGCAGAGTGTCAGCCTGGGCGAGGGTGGGGCGAGGGTAGGCGAGTGGCGCTTTTATGACCCGGCGCTGACCCTGCTCAAACGCCAGGCCATGCCGGACTATCACTACGATCCGCGCACGCGGCCCTGGTTCGCTGACGCCTCGGCGCAGGCCAGCACGGTGCTGACCCGG
>CAKZJI010000406.1 GCA_936941515.1 uncultured Propionibacteriaceae bacterium | reverse complement strand
CATCGCGTTCGGTATCAGCCGACGCGACGAGCACCCACGTAGGGCATTGAGTCCAGTCCAGCGACCACGACCCCGCTGCGTGGGTTGGCCGCGTGCACGATCTGGCCGTTGCCTATGTACATGCCAACGTGGCTGAGGCTGCCGTAGTAGAACACGAGGTCACCGGGACGCAGATCTCCCTTTGAGACAGCCGAGCCCGCACCGTATTGCGCATTGGATGTCCGCGGAAGCGAGATGCCCACCTGCTTGTAGGCGTACACCATGAGACCGGAGCAGTCGAAAGAGCCAGGGCCTGTGGCGCCGAAGACATAGGAGGAGCCTCGCTTGGACATGGCGACGCTCAGGGCCTGGGAGGCCCGATCAGATCCGCCGCCGCCCTCGGAGACGGGTGGATCCTCAGGTTTGGCCTTGTCGTCACCACCGGGGCTCGGTGAGGGGGAGGCATTCTGCCGTGCAGCCTCTTCAGCCGCGCGCTGCCGCTCCAGCTCTCGGAGTCGCTCCTGCTCCTCCGCGTTCAAGCGGTCGAAGACCGCCTGCGCCTCGGCCTCCTTCTCCTTATAGTCCTCCATGAGACGCTCCTTGGCGGCCTTGTCCTCCTGGAGGGACTTGGTGGTGGACTCCTGGTCGTCGCGGAGGACGTCCAGGCGAGCTTGCTCCACCTGCAGCGCCTGGAGATCGGAGTTGCTTCGGTCTGTCTCGTTCTGAATGGTGGACAGCCCCGACAGGAAGCTCGAATCAGTGCCACTGCTCAGCAGCTGACTGGTGATGTCGAGTCCCCCGCTGTTGAGTTGCAGCATCGCAAGATCGCCGAGATCGTCACTGAGCTTGCCGACCTTCTCCTCCTGGGCGGCCAGATCAGTATCGAGCGATGCGAGCTTCGTCTCCGCATCTGAGGCCCGTGAGGCCGCCTCAATGATCTGGGCATCCAACGCGGCGGACTCCTCATGGATTCGATCCAGATCGGCTTTTGCCGCTTTGACAGCATCCGGGTCAGCGGACGCCGATGGGACGAAAATGACGCTCGTGGCGACCAACAGGCCCACCAGACCCACGCGGAAGTGTTTCACTCATGCTCTCCAGACACTCGGGAATGAGGCTGAGAGAATCTTAAACGACCTTTAGACCATTCCCAAACCGCAACCTCAGGGGCGGGATCAGCCCGGCCTGGAGCAACGCCACTGCGAGAGCCTCCTGCTCTGCCCTCTCGCGAGACGGCATCGAGACACCATCAGCCAGCGGGCAGCCCATGCAGCGCTCCCGGCAGCCGAGGCCACGCAGCAGTCACCGTCGATCACCAGCTCATGCATGCACGCCGCCCTCGCAGGAGGCGCTGATATTTTGTCGGGGCTCGCAGCTAGCGTCTTGCCCATGCACCCGGCACAGCGCTCACCACAGGAGCAACCCAGCTTCGATGACCTGGGAACCCATCTCAGCCAGACGACCTTCTGTGTGGTTGACCTGGAGACCACGGGAGCCGGCGCCAAAGCCGAGATCACAGAGATCGGGGCCGTGAAGGTGTGCGGCGGGGAGGTGACGGGAGACTTCCAGACCCTGGTCAGGCCCACCTCTCCCATTCCACCGATGATCCAGGTGCTGACCGGGATCACCGACTCAATGGTGTCCGCTGCGCCGCCACTGGGAGCCGTCCTGCCCAGCTTTCTCCAGTTCGCGGGCGACAGCGTGCTCGTGGCCCACAATGCCCCTTTCGACTTGGGCTTCCTGAAGCGGGCATCGCAGTCGCTCGGGATCGGATGGCCACGGTTCACGGTGATCGACACTGTTGCCCTGGCGCGGCAGACCCTTACGAGAGGGGAGGTGCGCAATTACAAGTTGAGCACCCTGGTCGCCCATTTCCGCTCAGCCACCCAGCCTGATCACAGAGCCCTCAGCGATGCCCACGCCACCGTTGACGTGCTCCACGGCCTGCTCGAACGGGTGGGCAACCTCGGGGTGGACACAGTGGAGGACCTTCAGGAGCTGCTCTCCCACGTCACCCCCGACCGACGCGCGAAGCGCATATGGGCCAGGGAAATGCCCGACGCCCCGGGCATCTACTGGTTCGAGCACGCGGGTGCGGATGCCGATGGCTCACCCCGCACTGAGATCTTGTACGTCGGCAAATCCCGGAGCCTTCGCAAGCGGGTCGCCTCGTATTTCTCCGCTGCCGAGAAGCGGAGCCACATTCACGAGATGGTCCAGGTGGCCACCGGGGTCAGAGGCCTCAGATGTGCAACAGATCTGGAGGCCGAGGTCCGGGAGCTGCGGATGATTGCGGGAAGGTCCCCCCGGTACAACCGCCGCTCACGGAAGCAGCATCAGCTGCTGTGGCTCACACTGACTCACGAGCCCTTCCCCCGGCTGGCCACCGTGCGCAGACTGTGTGATGGGGATGCCTTCTGGGGGCCGTTTCACAGTTACTCGGCAGCAGCTGAGGTGGCCCAGGCGCTGCAGGACGCCTTCGGGATCCGCGCCTGCCGACAACGGCTGTCGGCACGCACGCCCAGTATCCCCTGCACCCTGGCTGAGCTGACTCGATGCCCGGCGCCATGTGAGCTGGGTGAGGGTGCGGAGGAATACGCCGACAGGGTGCAGCGGCTGGCTCGCACCTTCGCGGGTGATGTCCGGGACCTGCTGGGTTCTGCGGCGCCGCGGCTCGGCAGGCTGATCTCCCAGGAGCGTTTCGAGGAGGCCGGGGACCTGACTCGTCGGCTGATCGCAGCCCACGAGGTCTCCAGGCGGTTTCACCGGGTCTGCTCCATCGCAGGCTGCAGTGAGCTGGTGGCCGCCGCCCCGGAGCGAGACGGCTGGGCGGTCCACGTCATTCGCTTCGGGAAGCTCGCGGCCGCGACGCATGCCCGCACCACACAGGTGCGCGACGCCGCAGAGTCGATGATCCAGTTGGCGGAAACCGTCCTCGAAGCTCCCGGCAGCCTGCCTGCCGGGAGCTTCGAGGAGGCGGAACGCATCGCAGACTGGCTGGAGTCCCCTGGGGTGAGGCTGCTCGCCACCACCGGCGACTGGGCCTGGCCAGTGCATTGCGCGCTGGATCAGGCCAGCGTCACCGAGTTGATCACCACCGGTGTGACGGGCCGGTCGCGCTGATCAGTCTCAGTGGTGGCGATGGCGTCGACAACAGCCTGGCTGGCGGGATCCTTCACCTCACCGAAGATGGTGTGGCGACGGTTCAGGTGCGGGGTGGGGGCCACCGTGATGAAGAACTGCGAGCCATTGGTTCCAGGCCCTGCGTTGGCCATCGCCAGAAGGTAGGGACGGTTGAAGGAATGCTCGGGGTGGAATTCATCCTCGAACCGGTATCCGGGTCCACCGGTGCCAGTTCCCAGGGGGCAGCCACCCTGGATCATGAATCCGTCAATGACTCGGTGGAAACCGAGGCCATCGTAGAACTTGCCGGTCTTGGTCTCACCAGTGGTGGCGTCGCGGTATTCCTTGGTTCCCCCGGCCAATCCCACAAAGTTGGCTACCGTCTTCGGGGATTCGTCGTCGAAAAGTTCGATGACGATGTCCCCCTTGGTGGTGTGAAGAGTTGCTGTGCTCATGCCCACAACCTACACGCAGTCGCACATCCGGGGATTCAGCCACGAGGCATGCGGCCTGTGACTGCCAGGAGGCCCGTCGCGACTCCACTCAATTTTTCATGGGCAGGCCTGAGGTTCAACACAAGCAGCAGGTACCGTTGTGTGTGCTCGATCACGAGCCAACCATTGGAGGAAGCAGTGAAGAAGTCACGACTGACCAAGGCCGCCGCGGAGTCTGCCGCCGCCGCCGCGGAAACTGGACGCACTATCTGGGACGAAGCCGTCGAGAAGGCCGCCGCAATCCTGGCCGAGGCGCAGCGCAGAGCCGTCCCTGTCGCCCGCGAGGCGGGCAAGCGGACCGCAAACTTCGCCTCGAAGCATCTGGATGACTGGGAGCCCGTCATCCGTGATGCGCTGAACAAGGTCCCGCCGGCTGTTGACGCAGCCCATGAGACGTTGACCGGAAAAGTCTTGCCGAACCTACAGGAGGCTCTCCACAAGGCGGCCGGACACAGGGCCGTCGTCACGCCAGTCAAGAAGAAGGGCGGAAAGTTCAAGGGATTCGTCAAGTTCGTCTTCTTCGGCACCCTGATCGCCGGAGCCGTCGCCGCAGTGCGTCATTTCCTGACCCCGAAGGACGACGGCTGGACTGCGCACGAGCCGTCACGCGCCTACATCAACAACAACGACACCTTCGCCACAGCCGCGAAGTTCAACGAGTCCGCCGCGCAGGCAGCCACCGGTGACGCCACCACCCCGGCAGCTGAGCCCCGCCCCGCCGAGAGCTACGGAGAGGGGGCCTATGTGGGGCCGAATCCGCCGGAGGGCTTCATCATCAAGGGCAACGATCGCTCCCGCAAATATCATGTCCCCGGCACCCGGGGCTACGAGCTGACGATCGCCGAGGTCTGGTTCAACTCTGAGGAGGCGGCCCTGGCCGCAGGGTTCACGAAGGCCCAGCGCTGATCATCATCGCACTGGCCTTGGCCAGTGCTCTGGCAGCCGCGGCCCACCTGCTGTGGGTGGTGCCGCGGCTGCCATTTCCCTCACTCGGCCCCGGGGAGGCCCCACCGGACTACCGCGCTGTGGCGCGCCTGCCCGATGCCGCTCTGCTCGCGATCATCGTTGGCGTCTGCGCCCTCTCCCTCTGGCATCTCCCAACACAGCAGCTGCCATTGTGGCTCGGTTATCTGGGCGCGGGTGGCGCTCTGGTCTGGGTGGATCTCAAGACCACATGGCTTCCGAAACGCCTGCACTGGATCACCACCGTTCAGGTCGCGGTCGGGGTGGCGGCGATGGGTTGGCTGGCGCCCGCAGCGGCCACTGGTGCACTGCTGGGTTCCTTGGTCATGGCCGGGGCGCTGTGGTTGGTGTGGCGGCTCTCCAGGACATTCGGGTTCGGTGATGTGCGGCTGGGTCTGCTGACCGGTGCCGCGGCCGGCTCCCTGGGCGTCCAGGGATTCACTGCGGCGTTGGTGGCGGGCACCGCGATCGGAGCTGTCTGGGCCGTCATTCACGCAGCCAGAGGTGGCATGGCAACGCTCTTCCCGTACGGCCCCTCTCTCTGGCTCGGCCCCCTCGTGGCAGCGCTGTGGGTGAGTTAGGAACGGTTGGTGGCCTCAATCCAGGCGTCGAGTTTGGCCTGCGCTGAGCCATCGTCGATGACCCGGTTGACGTCATCGAGGGTGGTAGCCAGCTGCTCAGCGACCGGAACGACGGCGCTGACACCCCGGTAGGCAAGCAAGGCAGCTGCGGCATTGAGACACACGATGTCGCGAACAGCTCCCCGCCTGCCGGCTACCAACTCCCGCATCACCTGAGCGTTGTGCGCGGCATCCCCACCGGTCAGGTCGGCGGGGGCAGCCGGCTGCAGCCCCAAATCCTCGGGATCCAGCGTGGTGCGGTGCACCCTGCCGTCGGAGACCAGCCACACGTCTGAGGGCGATGTGGTGGTCAGCTCATCCAGGCCATCGAAGCCACGGAACACGAGGCCCCGGACGCCACGGCCCGCCAAGACCCGAGCGACCACGGGTGCGATGGCGTCATTGGCGACGCCAAGGGCCATGGCCCGGGGACGCGCAGGATTGGACAGAGGACCGAGGAAGTTGAAAGTTGTCTGGATGCCCAGCTGTCTGCGCACTCCAGCCACATGCTTCATGGAGGGGTGGTAGAGCTGCGCAAACAGAAATACGATGCCCACCTCGTCCAGCACCGCGGCCTGCCGCACCGGGTCCAGCACGATGTTGACTCCGAGAGCTTCAAGGGTGTCCGCAGTTCCAGACTGCGAGGACGCCGCCCGGGAGCCGTGTTTGACCACCTTCGCCCCGGCGGCCGCGGCGACGAGCGCAGCCATGGTGGAGATGTTCACGGTGTTGGCGCGGTCTCCGCCGGTGCCGACGACATCCACCGATTCGCGGTCCAGGCTGATGGGCAGCGCATTGGCGAGCATAGCTGAGCTCAACCCCTCGATCTCGTCCTCGGTCTCTCCCTTGGCTCGCAGGGCGACCAGCAGGGCTGCCAGCTGCACATCGCTGGCCCGTCCCCCGAGGATTTCATTGAGCGCCCACTGGGCGGCCTCGGCCTCCAGCCCCTCACGACGCACGAGGCCAGTCAGGATGTTCGGCCATGTCCACGTCATGCGGCATGCACCCGGAGCAGCTCAGCCACCTGCGCAGGAAGCCGGATGGGGTCCACAGGATAGGCAGACAAGGCCTCGGCCCGCGACCATGTGCCGAGCCAGGCATCGGCGAAACGCGCGACCAGCAGCAGCACGGGCGGGCAGTGCGTGTATTCCTCCTTGATCTGATGGGCCAGGCCGAACCCGCCCTCAGGCTGGGCCTCACCATCCATGATCACGAGCCCGTAGCCGGCGTCAGCGTCGAGTTTCCTCAGCAGGGCAGGCCCCGTCGCGACCTCCTCCACCTCAAGGGGGGGAAGATCAGACGCCACCTTGCGTCCAAGAGCCAGCCGCACCTGTTCTCGAACAGTGCGGTCGCCGGAAAACAACAGGACCCGGATGGTCTCGCCGCTCATGGTCTCTCCTTCACAACCAGCCACGCCAGCTATTGACTGCCTGACGATATCGTAGCCGCACCCGCCGCAGCTCAGGACAGTCGGCTGAGAGCCGATGGTTGTGATGGGAGGTGAGACACCCTCTGTGATGACATCCCCCATATGCGTCACATCGCCCATTCGGTCCATAGGCCACATGCGCTCCCCTGGCAGGGCCATACTGGAGCCGTGCGTTTTCTCCATGAGCAGCCCGCAAACGACCTGACCTATTCCGATGTCTTCATGGTTCCGAGCCGGTCGAATGTGTCCTCCCGGCTTGACGTGGACTTGACCTCCACCGACGGTCTGGCGACCCCACTGCCCCTGGTCGCCGCCAACATGACAGCTGTGTCCGGGCGACGGATGGCAGAGACCATGGCCCGGCGCGGCGGCCTGGCGATCTTCCCGCAGGACATCCCCCTCGACGTGGTCGCAA
>CAKZJI010000405.1 GCA_936941515.1 uncultured Propionibacteriaceae bacterium | reverse complement strand
CATCGTCGCCAAGAATTTCTGACAATAGGTACCGAAGGGTCGCAGCCTAGTTTCTCTCCAGTTTCGCATAAAATGAAACGTAAATGGGGGCGCATCAAAACGACCGTCAAAGTCAGTTACCGCGTTCCCCCGCCTTCGCAGGAAGAAGTGCCAGAGGACAAGGATTCAACGCAAGGCCCGTCTCCGAAGTATGGTGGCACCATCGTGTCGGTTCGCCGCCGCGCAGATGGGAGTATGCTTGTTACGGAAAGATTCTCGGCCAAGCAGAGGCGCGCGCAGGCTGCCAAGCAGGTAGTTTCCGATGCGGTCGTCGGGGCCAAAGTTGTAGGGAAAGGCATCTATGCGACAGGTAAAGCTGGTGCCAGAATCACCGGCCGGGTTGGTCGGGTTGCTGAAGGTCAGCTCCGCGAGGCCGAGTCCATGGGGCATCTTGATGTCGATGATCAAGTAAAAAATGCGGCACACAGTATCGCTTCGAGAGCTCAGGCTGCAATAACGCAGAAATGTTTGCCTAAATCACGACTGCTCCCAGTCACGGGCAGGCAAATAACAACACGTGGAGGTCAAGTCGCAAGGGTCATCCAGGGCGGAGGCAATCTGGATGCTGAACGTGCCGCTGCTTCCACCGCAATGAAAATGTGGCGTAAATCAACCAGGGTGGTAGGTAAAGTTGGTGCCCAAGTAATCCGCCACGCAGGCCCGCCAGTAGCTAAATACGCCATTAAGGGTGCTGCGAAACTTGCAGCTAGAACCATACGCTACACGGCCACAGTCATCAGGACTGTTGTTGTCTCAGTTGTCAGTGCGCTCGGTTCCGCCTTGCCCGTCATGGTCGGGATCATCGCAGTCGTCGCTGCCTTGTGTGCGATCCTGCCGTCTTTCATCACGGGGGTGGGGGCTGAGCAGCAGCGACAAGCTCAGCAACGGACGGTGTGTCCTGTGAATGAGGTTCCGCAGCAGTCGGTGACGGCAGAGCAGGTGGCGGAGTTCCTGCCGCGTCCTGGTGGGGTTGATAGGTCGGGGTCTTTGAATGAGGAGCAGCGGCAATACGCGACGGTGATTGTGGAGGAGGGGCAGAAAGCCGGACTTCCGCCGCGGGCATGGGCGATAGCTCTGATGACTGCCCTGCAGGAGTCCACTTTGGGGGCGGACAAGTCTGCCTTCACCCCGGATGTGAATCATGATGTCGGCATCTTTCAGCAGCGGGCGGTGGTTGGCTGGTATGCCGATGGTGCCACGGAGGCCGAGAACACCGAGATCTTGAACGACATTTCCTATGCTGCAAGAACATTCTATCTGGGGCATGACGTCGCCAAAGATGTGTGGGGTGGCGCAGGGCCGAAAGGGTATCACATTCCTGGCCTTGTGAACATTGATAATTGGGAGAACCGAGATCTGGGTTTTGTTGCCCAGTCGGTGCAGAAGTCGGCCTATCCGACTGCGTATTCGAAGCATGAGGCGACGGTGGCGACGTTGCTGCCGACGCTATCGACTCGTTGTTCGGCTTCTGCCCCTGGGACGAGTGGCCTGGTTGATGTGGATGAGTATTACCCGTGGTGGCAGTCCATGGGGGGACTCAAGGCCGGGTACGATCCACAAGGCTTTGCGTGGGCGCAGTGCACTTCCTACGTGGCGTTCGCAATCCGGACGTATTCGGGGTACAAGGATTTTCAAAACAACTGGAAGGGGCAGCACTTCGGCAATGCCAAGGAATGGGATGCGGCCGCCAGAGGCGCCGGTATTCGGGTCGATCAGATGCCTGTGGTCGGTGCGGTTGCGGAGCGCTCGGTAGGCCGTTGGGGACATGTCGCCTACATCGTTGCCGTCAACCCTGACGGGACGTTCGTGGTCAACGAATACAACCATGTGACCAGCCGTGCCTTCAGCAGCCGGACCGCCAAGATCGGTCCCGGCACTGAGGACTTCGACAAAATCATCCACTTCGAGGCGCCGTGAGCTGTGGAACTCAGCCGTACATGATGCAATCATCAGCTGATGGGCGATAAAGACAGATGAGGAAAACACGGGAAGAAAGGGGGCATATGCCAACCGCGAA
>CAKZJI010000404.1 GCA_936941515.1 uncultured Propionibacteriaceae bacterium | reverse complement strand
TCGCCGGAACCCTCCTGGAGATCCGGGTCAACGAGGACGAGACAGCCGCCGTCGGCGCCGTGCTGGCCGTGATCGGAGAGGCCGCCGAGGCGCCCGCAGCCCCAGAGCCGACACCTGCACCTGCGCCTGTCGCAGCACCCCAGGCAGCCCCCCCGGCTCCCGCAGCCGCCCCGGCCCAGCCCGCTGCTCCGATGGCAGCCGGGAACGCCACCGAGATCAAGCTTCCGGTGCTGGGTGAGTCGGTCACCGAAGGCACCGTCTCCCGCTGGCTGAAGGCCGTGGGCGAGACCATCGAGGTGGACGAACCACTGCTGGAGGTGTCCACCGACAAAGTCGACACCGAGATCCCCTCCCCCGTCGCCGGAACCCTCCTGGAGATCCGGGTCAACGAGGACGAGACAGCCGCCGTCGGAGAGGTCCTCGCCCTCGTCGGCGATGCCGCGCCTGCCGCAGCCCCAGTCGCTGAGCCCCCGGCGCCCGCGCCCCCAACTGCACCCGCGGCTCCATCAGCAGCACCGGAGGCCCCCGCCTCGACTGCCTCTCCGGCTGCTCGGGCGCAGGTGGCCCCCACCGCCGAGAGCCCCTCCGACGTGGCTGCCCGCCGCGCCTCGGTGCCGGATGTCTACGTGACACCGCTCGTGCGCAAACTCGCCGCGGAATACGGCGTCGACCTCGGCTCCATCCAGGGAACAGGCGTCGGCGGCCGCATCCGCAAGCAGGATGTGCTGGATGCCGCAGAGCAGGCCAAGCGTGCCGCTGAGGTGCCAGCCCCGACGCCCGCCGCCTCAGCCCCGGCGTCGCCCGCACCGGCGTCCGGCCCGGTCGCCGTGTCAGAGGAGGCCACAAAGCTCCGCGGCACCACTGCCAAACTCTCCCGGATGCGCAAGGTCATCGCCGAGCGCATGGTCGAGTCGCTGCAGGTCGCGGCCCAGCTGACAGCCACCGTCGAGGTGGATCTAACCGCCATCTCCCTGCTGCGCAAGGCCGCCAAAGATGACTTCAAGAGACGCGAGGGCGCATCGCTGTCGTATCTGCCGTTCATCGCGAAGGCGACCATTGAGGCTCTAAAGGCCATGCCGATCGTGAACGCGACGGCAGATTTCGCCGCCGGGACTGTGACCTACGCCTCTCAGGAGAACATCGGCATCGCCGTCGACACGGAACGCGGCCTCATGGTGCCAGTCATTCATGACGCCGGGGACCTGAACCTGGCGGGCCTGGCCAAGCGCATCGGCGACCTGGCAGCCCGCACCCGTGCCGGAAAAGTCGGCCCCGATGAGTTGAGCGGCGGCACCTTCACCATCACGAACTACGGCTCGGCCGGGACGTTGTTCGACACCCCGATCATCAATCTGCCGCAGGTCGCGATACTCGGCACCGGCGCGCTGGTGAAACGTCCCGTCGTGGTGACTGATCCCCTGGGGGCGGACTCCATCGCCATCCGGGACATGATGTACCTGTCACTTAGCTACGACCACCGACTCATCGACGGCGCCAACGCGGCCCGGTTCCTGTCACTGGTCAAGGCCCGGTTGGAAGCCGGTGAATTCGGCGGCGAGCTTGGTCTGTGATCCTCACCCTCCAATGAGCGGCGCCCGGCGGTACTCCCGCCGGGCGCCTTCTCATTGGAGGGTGATGCCGAGATCAGATCAGGCCAAGCTCGGTCACGGCGTTGCGCTCGTCGGTCAGCTCGGCGACCGAGGCGTCGATCTTGGCGCGGGAGAAGGCGTCGATCTCCAGACCCTGGACGATCTCGTACTTGCCGTTGTTCACCACACAGGGGAAGGAGGAGATGATGCCCTCGGGCACTCCATAAGAACCGTCGGAGGGCACCGCCATGGAGACCCAGTCGCCCTCGGGGGTGTCCAGCACCCAGTCGCGCATGTGCTCGACGGTGGCGTTTGCGGCGGAGGCCGCCGACGACAGACCGCGGGCCTCAATGATCGCAGCGCCACGCTTGGCGACGGTCGGGATGAAAGTGTGCTCAATCCATGCCTCGTCGTTGACCAGCTCGGCGGCGTTCTTGCCATTCACCTCGCAGTGGAACAGGTCAGGGTACTGCGTCGACGAGTGATTGCCCCAGATCGTCATCTTCTTGATGTCGCCGACGGGGCTGCCGACCTTCGCGGCCAGCTGGCTCTTGGCCCGGTTGTGATCGAGGCGCGTCAGGGCGTTGAACCGCTCTGCTGGGATGTCCGGGGCGTTCTTGAGCGCGATCAGCGCATTCGTGTTGGCCGGGTTGCCGGTGACCAGGATGCGCACATCGTCGGCGGCGACATCATTGAGCGCCCGTCCCTGGGCCGTGAAGATGGCGCCGTTTGCGCTCAGCAGATCACCGCGCTCCATGCCGGCCTTGCGGGGCATGGCACCCACCAGCATGGCCAGGTTCGCCCCCTCGAACACCTTCTTGGGGTCGTCGCCGATCACGATGTTCGCGAGGTTCGGGAAGGCGCAGTCGTCGAGTTCCATCACCACGCCCTCCAGCGCCTTGAGGGCGGGGGTGATCTCCAGCAGCCGCAGCTCGATGGGGCGATCCCCCAACAGAGATCCGCTGGCGATTCTAAACAGCAGGCTGTAACAGATCTGGCCGGCTGCGCCGGTGACGGCTACACGTTTCGGTGCTTTCATGAAAGTTCCTGAAAAGTTGAAAGAAAGACTGACGTTGCCGGAACACGCCTGCGGGTGCCCGTTGCGGCCCAAAGCCGGGCAGGGCGGCGCCGCGTGTACCGGTTCCACAATGTCGAATGATGCCGGCAATGGTAGGCCGATGGTTGTTGCAGGTCAAGATATCCGCTATCTTATATAAGACATAGGACTTTCCCCGAGGACGCCGTGCTCCTTCGCCCCCGGCGCCTTTCATTCCCCTGATTTCCGGCCATGAATGCACCTGCTCCGCCGCGCTTCCAGCCGCTCTACCAGCAGATCCGCGAAGCCATCCTGCACGCACTGCAGGCCGGCGAATGGCCGCCGGGCGGGCTCATTCCCAGCGAGACCGAGCTGGCGCAGCGCTTCGGCGTGAGCCAGGGCACGGTGCGCAAGGCCGTGGAGGTGCTGACTGCCGAGGGGCTGCTGGTGCGCCGCCAGGGCAAGGGCACCTATGTGGTGTCGCACGACGAGAGCCAGGCGCAGTTCCGCTTCCTGCGCCTGCGCCCGGACGAGGGGCCGGCCGTGCAGCCGGTCAGCCGGATGATCCACTGCCGGCGCGTGCGGGCACCGGCCGACGTGCAGCGTGCGCTGTCCCTGCAGGGCAGCGACACCGTGCTCTACATCCAGCGGGTGCTGGTGTTCGGGGAGGATCCCGTCATCCTCGACGACATCTGGCTGGCCGGGGAGGAGTTTCGCCGCCTGACCCCGCAGCGGCTGGCCCACCAGTCCAGCCGCCTCTACTCGATGTTCGAGACCGAACTGGGTACCAAGATGCTGCATGCGCGCGAGCGCATCCGTGCCGTGGCCGCCACGGCAGAGCAGGCCGGTCTGCTGGCCATCGAACCCGGACAGCCGCTACTGCTGGTGGAGCGCGTCACCACCACCTTCCACGGACGGCCGGTCGAACTGCGCCGCGGCCTGTGTCGTACCACGCACCATCACTACGCCAACGAACTCTGAGGCTCCCTGTGGCAAGTTCCGCAATGGCCATGTGGCGTGCGTATCCCGGGCGCTGCCGATGGCCATGACGCCGGAACGGTCCCGTGTACGACGCCAGGTTGCCCGGGTGCAGTCAATCCGTGGCCGGCCCCTGTCCGACACGAACAGCGCTTTCGGCCTGTTCCGCCTGGGCCGCCTTCAGGGCCTCGTCCGCCTTGCGGGCTTCTTCGATACGACGGGCTTGACGGCTCTCTCCGTTCCCGTGATGGGCACCATCCACCCCGCCGCCGGTCAGCTGTGATAGGCATTCCGTTACGCTGCGAAAACACATTTTGCAAACCCGCCGACCGATTGGGAGTAGCTTTGCCACACGGC
>CAKZJI010000403.1 GCA_936941515.1 uncultured Propionibacteriaceae bacterium | reverse complement strand
CGAGGGGCTGCTGGCGCTCTACGGTGTGCGCATGGGCGTGCGCTACGCCCGCAAGCACTTGGCCGCCTATGCCGAGGCCGACCAGCAAGAGGCGCGGGCCGCGCTGATCCGGGCCACGCGCAAGATGGCGACGATGCTGTCCGAGGTGACGGGCGGTTCGCTGTTCGCCACCCACATCGTGGCCATCATCGACGACGTCGGATCCACCCCACCAGAGGTCGCCGACGCACTCGTGGCCCTGGCCAGGGAACCCGGTGAGGAACTCTGCCTCATCTTGTCGCACGAGGGGGGAAACAAGGGCCGGGGGCTGATCGACAAACTGAAGAAGGCGAAAATCGAGACGGTGTCCGTCGCTGCCCCGAAACCCTGGGAGCTCCCGAAATTCTGCGTCACCGAGGCGAGAATCCGCAACGTGAGGCTGTCCCAAGAGGCCGCTGGGGCACTCGTCGCGGCGGTCGGCAACGACCTGCGCGCCCTGACCTCTGCCATCGCCCAACTCGCTGACGATGCGGCGGGAGCTCCCATTGATGAGGCGCTGATCCAGCGCTACTTCGCCGGGCGAGCCGAGGTCACGTCCTTCTCCGTCGCCGACGCTGTCCTGGCGGGAAACACCTCACTGGCCATGGAACGGCTCCGCTGGGCGCTTGGCACCGGAGCCGCCCCTGTGCTGATCACCTCTGCGATGGCAGGGGCCTTCCGTGGCATGGGCAAGTTCCTGGAGGCGCGGGGAGGGGGACCTGACCTTGCGCGGCGCATCGGGGTTCCGCCGTTCAAGCTCAAGGAATATCAGCGAGCCGCACGCAACTGGCAGCCGGCCGGAGTGGCGGCGGCCATTGGGATCATCGCGCAAGCTGACGCCGACGTGAAAGGGGCAGCCACCAACGCGGACTATGCCCTGGAGCGGATGGTGCTGACGGTGCTGCGCCACCGCAGGCAGTAGACCGGTCAGCGTTTCCTGTAGAGCCTGTTGGACTGGAACACCGGCTCACAGGTGACCCGGACCCCGAGGCTTCGCAGGATCCCTTCATCCACCGGCCCCAGGATGACTGTGGAATGCACGTCGCAGTCCCGCAGGTTGTGCAACTCGGCGAGCGCCCGACGCGCGAACTCGTCCTGCTTCGCGCTGACCGATAGCGCGATCAGCACCTCGTCCGTGTGAAGCCGCGGGTTCCGGCTTCCCAGGTGCTTCGTCTTCAGGGTCTGGATGGTCTCGATGGTCTCCTCATCGAGGAGCTTCGCCCCGGGATCAATGCCCGCCAGCGCCTTCAGCGCGTCAAGCAGCATTGCTGAGCAGGCACCCAGCAGGGGGGAGGTCTTGCCCACGATGATCTGGCCGTCGCCAAGCTGGATGGCTGCCGCTGGGGCTTGCGTTGCCTTGTCCCTCTCCAGGGCTGGGCGCACCACGGGCCGGTCGTCGACGGTGATCTGCAGCTTGCTCATCAGCAGGGCGATCCGCTCCGACTGGGTGGGCTCGGACTGGTCCCGGTGTTCCGCGGCGAGGGCTTTGAAGTAGCGTCGGATGACCTCCTGCTGGGAGGCGGCGCGACACACCGCGTCGTCGCTGATGCACAGCCCTGCCATGTTGACGCCCATGTCAGTGGGGGACTGGTAGGGGGACTCGCCCAGCAATTGCTCGAACAGACGTTTCAGGACCGGGAAGATCTCAATGTCCCGGTTGTAGTTGACTGTCTGCTCCCCATGGGCTGCCAGGTGATAGGGATCGATCATGTTGACATCGTCTAGGTCTGCGGTGGCTGCCTCGTAGGCGATGTTGACGGGATGGTCGAGTGGAAGATTCCAGATGGGGAAGGTCTCAAACTTCGCATATCCGGACTGGATGCCGCGTTCGTGGTCGTGGTACAGCTGGGACAGGCAGGTTGCCATCTTCCCCGATCCGGGTCCCGGGGCCGTCACGACGACGAGGTCGCGTTCGGTCTCGATGTACTCGTTGCGCCCATAGCCCTCAGGGGACACGATTCGCGAGACATCGTGGGGATAGCCGGGAATCACATAGTGGCGATACACCTTGATGCCGAGCCGCTCCAGTTTGCGTTTGAAGGCTGCGGCCTGCTGGTTGTCATCGGACCAGTGCGAGATGACGACGCTTCCAACGTAGAGGCCGTAGGAGCGGAAGGCATCGATGTGACGCAGCACGTCGTCCTCGTAGGAGATGCCGAGGTCCGCGCGCACTTTGTGGCGCGAGAAATCCTGCGCGTTGACCACCACCACGATCTCCACCTCGTCGGTCAGCCCCGCCAGCATCACGATCTTGTTGTCCGGAGTGAAGCCGGGCAGGACACGCGAGGCGTGCATGTCATCTACCAGCTTGCCGCCGAATTCCAGATAGAGCCTGCCACCGAACTGGCGTCTTCTGGCCTCAATGTGCTCCCCCTGCAGCGACAGGTACTTGTCCCGATCGAATCCCACCTGATGCATAGTCGCTCCCCACCTGATCCGTAGTGATGATTCCCCGGTAGTGCCACGCGAGATCAACGCGAAACAGCGCCCGGACTACCGAGTGAGTCTGGGCGCTGGCTGCTTGGTCAATGACGACTCAGGCGAGCTTGTTGACCGTCAGACTGATGGCGGACTTGCGGTTCGCCGCCTGGTTGGCGTGGATGACGCCCTTGCTGACTGCCTTGTCCAGGGCGCGGTTAGCGACTTTGGCGAGCTCGACAGCCTTCTCGTTCTCACCCGCAGCGACCGCATTGCGGAAGTTGCGCACATAGGTGCGCAGCTCGGACTTCACGGACTTGTTGCGCTGGCGTGCGATCTCGTTGGTCTTGATGCGCTTCTTCTGAGATTTGATGTTTGCCACGGGGGCTTGCCTCGCTAAAATTCGGTTACTCGGTGACGCGCCTGTCACGACGCGACGGTCAAGATTAGCCGAGCGAATCCGCTTCAGCCAAATCCGTACCCGGCCGGTGTGCCGTCGCCGCGCATCCCAGCGGCTTCTGGCGGCCCCAGGTGCAGGCTGAACGTGCCAGATCGAGATTCATG
>CAKZJI010000402.1 GCA_936941515.1 uncultured Propionibacteriaceae bacterium | reverse complement strand
CGCCGCAGCGCCGGTCGCTTCCCGCGACCTCCTCCAGCCAGGCCAGGCTGCGACGCGCCCCGCCCACGACGGTCAATGCGCCCACCAGAGCCCGCACCATGGAATGGCAGAACGCATCCGCCACCAGCTGGAATTCGATGACACCGTCAGGTCGCTGTGAGACGGAGAGCTCACGCAACTCCCGGATGGTGGTGGCTCCCTCGCGATGCTTGCAGAACGCCGCGAAGTCCCGCAGCCCCGTCAGCAGCTGCGCCGCCGCCTGCATCGTCCCCAGATGCAGAGGATGCCGCACCTGGGCGACCATGTGACGTTCCAGCGGGTCGGGGGGCTGCTCCGAGTCAAGCAGTCGGTAGCGGTAGCGACGCCAGACAGCGGAGAAACGCGCGTCGAAGCCCTCCGGGGCGATGGCCACCGACCGCACCGAGACGTCGCCAGGGCAGATGCGTCGCAGACGCCGCAGCAGGTGCTCGGGCGTCAGCTCCGGGACGTTCAGATCGACGTGGCACACCTGGCCGCGGGCATGAACACCAGCGTCGGTGCGGCCCGCGACGGTCAGCGTCGGGTCCTGGTCAAGCCGCAGCACCTTGCCCAGAGCATCCTCCAGCACCCCTTGGACGGTGCGCAGCCCAGGCTGTGAGGCCCAGCCGTGGAAGCCGCCGCCGTCGTAGGCCAGATCAATGCGCCAGCGCGTCACGGCAGCCGCCGGTAGGTCAGGTCGTGGATGGTGCGTCCCTGCTCCAGGCCACGGTTCTCGTATTTCGTGATGGGACGGGCCTCGTAGCGGGGTGCCCAGCCGTCATGCACATTCTCGAACCGGGGATGCGCATCCAGGACGTCACGCTGCCACAGGGCGTAGTCCTCCCAGTCGGTGGCCAGCCGCCACAAACCTCCTGGACGGAGCTTCGCAGCCACGACATCCGCGAAGGCCGCGCTGACCAGGCGACGTTTGTGGTGACGGGTCTTGTGCCATGGATCGGCGAAGAAGGTCCACAACTCGTCGATGGACTCGTCGCCGATGATGATGCCGAGGCCCTGCGCGCCGTCGGCCATCACCACCTTGACATTGTCCACGTTCTCGCGGGCCAGCCGCCCGATGATGGAGGCGACGGATGGGGGATAGACCTCGAAGGCGATCAGATCCACCTCGGGACGAGCCGTGGCCATCGGCACCAGCGAGTCGCCGTTGCCTGGCCCGATCTCCACGATCCGAGGGGCCTTCCTGCCGAAGACCTCATCCCAGTCGACGGATGCGTTCTCCGCGAGCGCCGTCTCACGCTCCCCGGTGGCCACCGGGACGACGAATCGTTCACGATGACGGTCCCAGGCAGCCTGCTGCGAGTCGTTCAACCTGGGGCTGCGGCGCACGAAGCTGACGATGGAACGCTGGGGGCGGTCTGGGCTCACCCGGTGATGATAACCGCATAATTCACCCCATCTTGAGAGCAGCTGGGGAACTTTTAGTAGATTTCTGCACAGCCGAGATGCACAGGAACCCGGTGTGAATCCGGGACGGTCGCGCCACTGTGACCCGAGGAAGGGAAGTCAGGAACTGGTATCGACGGCTTTCCCCAACGGACGCGATATCCAGGAAGTGGTGACAACAGTGCAACTCAAACATCTTCTAGCAGGTTTCGCAGCCCTCGCGCTCCTCCCCCTAGGGGCCTGCTCCCAGTCCGCAACGAACCAGTCGGACACCCCTACTGCGACGAGTTCCTCCGGCAGCACTGCTCCCGGGCTCGGAGCTGACGGCTGCATCACCGACTACAACCCGGAGGTGAACTACTTCCCCGAACAGGTGGCCTTCGACCACGCCGTGGGGATCACCGTCGAATACTACGGCTCCTACAAGGTGGTCAACGTCAAGGAGCCGGTGAAGGGGGGTGCGCCGGAGACCTACGTCCTGATCCACTGCGGGGCCACGCCTGAGCTGCCCGCAGAACTGGCCAATGCGCAGCGCATCACGATCCCCGTCAAGCGGGTCGCCACATCATCGGCCACCCAGCTTCCGGCCTTCGAACTGCTTGGAGTCACCGACTCGATTATCGCGGTGGACTCGCCGTCGTTCGTCTGGTCGGAGCCCATCGCCAAGCGAGTCCAGGAAGGCAAGATCACCGGATTCGGCACTGAGACCGGCGGCATCAACGTGGAGACTGTCGGCTCCGTCACCCCAGACGTGTTCGTCTCCAGCGGCATGGCCGATCCAGCCCACGACAAGCTCAGAGAACTTGGGATACCGGTGGTGGGCAATGCCGAATGGTTGGAGCAGACCCCGCTCGGACGGGCCGAATGGCTGAAGTTCACGGCGCTGCTGACCAACACCGAGGGCCTCGCCAATGAGGCCTTCAGGCAGATCACGACCGACTACGAGGCCGTCAAGGCCAAGGCCCAGCAGGTCACGGAACGTCCCACCGCCGTCACAGGCTCGCCGTATCAGGGACAGTGGCCGCGAGCCGGGGGCACAAGCTACCTCGCGGCCCTTCTTGCCGACGCTGGAATGAGCTACGTCTTCGCCGACGTGGACTCCACCGGAAGCGACCAGGTGGCCATCGAAGTGGTCCTGGAGAGGGCCTCGAACGCCGACATTTGGATCAATGCCGACTTCACCGGGAAGTGGGCCAGCATCTCCGCGATGGGTGCTGAGGACCCGAACCTGCTCACCATCAAGGCAGCGCAGGAGGGCCGGGTGTTCAACCCCACCAAACGCATCAACCAGGGGGGCGGCAATGACTACTGGCAGCAGGGCGTCGTGCGTCCCGACCTGGTGCTGCGTGACCTGGCCAAGTCCGCGCACCCCGAACTGTTCGCCGATCAGGACTACACCTTCTACCAGCAGCTGCCCGCCTGATGCGTGCCCGTGTCGGGTTCGCTCTGCTGATCACCGCCCTGGCGGTCGCCGTGGCCGCCGGCCTGTGGCTCGGCCCAGCCCAGATCACCTTCGAGGAGGTCTGGGCTGTGCTGACCGGGCGGCCCACCCGCCCCGTCGCCCAGCTGATCATCGGCTCAGTGCGGCTGCCGCGCACCCTGACTGCCTGCCTGGCGGGCGCGAGCCTCGGGACGGCGGGGCTGGCCATGCAGACGTTGTTTCGAAACCCGCTGGCCGACCCGTTCATCCTGGGCATCTCGTCGGGTGCGTCGCTGGGGGTCGCGGCGGTGATCCTGGTGGCAGGGGGAGCGAGCGCTGCGTCACTGACAGCTGGTCTGGGACTCGGCGGTGACATCGCGGTCATCATCGCCTCGGCGCTCGGCTCCGCAGCCGTCATGGCGCTGGTGCTTCTCTTCGGGCGGGCCGTCCGCTCCTCGGTGACCTTGCTGCTGATTGGCGTGATGCTGGGTTACCTGGTTTCCGCCGGGGTCAGCGTCCTGATGTCGTTCTCCACGCCGGAGCTGATAGCGGCCTTCACACGCTGGCGTTTCGGCAGCTATGGGGGAGTGACCTGGAGCAACCTCAGGGTGCTCGCGGCGGTGATCGGGGTCGGGCTGTTGGCCTTCGTGACATTGATGAAGCCGCTCAACTCCCTGCTGCTGGGGGAGCGCTATGCCCAGAGCGCCGGCTTGCGGGTGCGCGGCGCACGGACAGCGCTGATAGCGCTCACCTCACTGCTCGCCGGCGCTGTCACGGCCTTCTGCGGCCCCATACAGTTCATCGGACTGGCGGTGCCGCACCTGGCACGCGGCATGTTCAACACGTCGAACCATCGTGTTCTCCTCCCTGCCACGGCCCTGCTCGGGGCCTTGATGGCGTTGGTCGCGGACATCATCTCGGGTCTGCCCGGCGACGGGGTGCTGCCGCTGAACGCCGTCAACGCGGCCTTCGGCGCGCCGGTGGTCATCTGGATCCTGCTGCGGCGACGAAGGGGAGAGCTGTGAGCGTCCTGACACTTGAGGGACTCACCGTCGGCTACCGCAACGGCAGACGCAGGAAGCAGGTGCTCACCGGGCTGGACGCCAGCCTGGAGAGCGGGACCCTGGTGGGACTCGTCGGCCCCAACGGGGCGGGAAAGTCGACGCTGCTGCGCACCGTCGCGGGCCTCCAGCTGCCCCTTGCCGGACGGGTTCGCATACTCGGCCGAGACCTGGCAGGCATGAGACGCGACGAACTGGCCCGGAGGGCAGCAGTGGTCCTGACCGATCAGGTTGACCCCGGGCGCCTCACCGCTGCCGAGGTCGTCGGCTTGGGACGGCACCCGCACACCGGCTGGTCGGGGCGTCTCACCGTCACCGACAGGGCGGTCGTCTTAGAGGCACTGACGGCGGTGAGGGGAGGTGAGCTGGCGGGTCGCATGATGTGGGAGCTGTCCGACGGCCAGCGGCAGCGGGTGATGATCGCCCGGGCCATCGCCCAGGAGCCGGAGCTCCTGCTGCTCGACGAGCCGACGGCGTTCCTCGACCCGCCAGGCCGCATCCGCGTGTTCGAGCTGCTGTCGGATCTCGCCCATGAGCGCGGCCTGGCGGTCGTCGTCTGCACCCATGATGTTGAGGTGGCGGCCCGGCATGCCGACAGGCTGTGGCTGGCTGGATCGGGGGAGGGGCTGCTCATCGGCTCTCCGGCTGAACTGGCCGTCGACGGAAGTCTCCAAGAGGCCTTCGGCTGCGACGTCGGATTCGACCCGGCCACCTACACCTTCGTCTCCGTGAGGAACGGCGGGCGGGGAATGCCGGATCGGGGATGAGATCAGGGCGATGCCGGACTGCCAGAGCCCCTGCCCCACTCTATGGTTGTCCCATGCGCACCCTGCTGAATCTGATCTGGTTTGTCTTCGCCGGCCTCTGGCTTGCGATCGGTTATGTCATCGCGGGGATCATCTCCTGTCTGCTCGTCATCACGATCCCATTCGGCGTCGCGGCGTTCCGGATGGCGGCGTATGTCGTATGGCCTTTCGGGAAGGCCGTGGTGCCCAGCCCCAACGCAGGTGCGGGCGCTGGCATCATGAACCTGCTCTGGTTTGTGTTCTGCGGCTGGTGGCTGGCGCTCGGGCACCTCGTGGCTGCGGTGGCGCAGGCCATCACCATCGTCGGCATCGTCAATGCGGTGGTCTCGCTCAAGATGATTCCCATCACCTGCGTTCCCTTCGGCAAGCGGATCGTGGACCGCAGCAGCCTGGCCCCCTGGGAGCGGCCGCTGCATTCGATCTGACCCCTTTCCAGGGAGGAAAAGACGCTGGGGTGACCGTGTGCGCGGTCACCCCAGCGTCATGTGCTCAGGCAGTCATTCCTTCGGCCACAGCTCCCGGGGCATCAGCTCGTAGCTGTTGAACTCCCGGGTGAAGCTGCCGGTTCCCTGCGCCAGGCCACGCAGGTCGATGGGATAGTTGATCAACTCCAGCTGCGGCACTAGGGCGTCGATGATGGCGTGATGTTCGGTGTCGGCGTCGCTGCCGAGCACCTGGCCACGACGACCCGCCAGGTCGGTCAGGACCGGGCCAAGGAAGGCCTCGTTGACCGTGATCCGCACCTGGTCGACCGGTTCCAGCACGCCGACGTTGTGCTCGGTTGCGGCCTCCCTGAGAGCCAGGGCGCCCGCGGTCTGGAAGGCCATGTCGGAGGAGTCGACGGAGTGGGCCTTCCCGTCGTACAGGGTCACCGCGATGTCCACCACCGGGAAGCCGAAACGGGTGCCCTTGGCCATCTGGGCCTGCAGTCCCTTGTCGACTGAGCCGATGAACTGGCGTGGAACGGCCCCGCCCACAACCTTGTCGATGAACTCGTAGCCGGCGCCGCGTTCGAGAGGCGTGATCTCGATTTCGCACACCGCATACTGGCCGTGGCCGCCGGACTGCTTCACATGGCGGCCCTGGGCCTTCGCCGGAGCGATGAAGGTCTCACGCAGCGGCACCTTCACGGGAACCTCATGCACGTTCAACCCATAACGCTGCCTCAGACGCGCCAGCAGCAGCTCCTTGTGGGCCTGTCCCATCGTCCACAGCAGCTGCTGGTCTGTCTCCGGATGGCGTTCCAGCCGCACGGTCACGTCTTCGACGGCCAACCGCTGCAGTGCGCTGCCCAGCTTGTCCTCGTCGTTGCGGGTGTCAGCCTCAATGGCCACCGGCAGCAGCGCCTGGGGGACGCGCCACGGGCGGATGGCGGCGGGTCGGTCCGGGTTGGACAGGGAGTCGCCGGTCTCGGCCTTGGCCAGGCGTGCGATGTAGACGATCTCTCCTGCGATGGCCTTGGTCTTGCCCACCAGCTCCACACCGATGGGAGCCGACAGCTGCCCGACCTTGTCTCCCTCGTCGTGGTCGGGATGTGAGGGATCGGTGGACTCGCCGAACAGCTCACGTTTGCCGGAGACGTGGACGGCGTCCTCAGCCTGGAGGGTGCCGGAGAACACCCGGACCAGCGACAGCCGCCCCGAGTACTGGTCGCTCGTGGTGCGGATCACCTGCGCGACGAGCGGGCCCTCTGGGTCGCAGGTGGTGCGCGGCAGCGTCTCTCCGTCGAGGGTGACGATGTCGGGAACGGTCTTGGTGTTCGCGGCGGGGAAGCCCTTCTCGATCCAGCGCAGCAGCTCCTCCGTGCCGACGTCGCTGGTGGTGTGGGCGGGCAGCACGGGGAAGAAGCGGGCGCTGATGATGGCGCGGTTCAGCACCTCGTAGACCTCAGCGACCGCGATCTCCTCGCCCTCCAGGTAGCGCTCCATCAGGTCCTCGTCCTGGAGCTCGGTGATGATCGCCTCCAGCATGGGTGCGCGCTGCTCCTCAATGTATGCGGTCTCCTCCTCGGTGGCGTCGCGGGAGACGCGGGTGCCGGAGGAGTAGTCATGGATGCGCTTGTTCAGCAGGGAGATGTTGCCCGTGGAGCGGTCCCCCTCACGGATGGGCAGCAGCGCGGCGACGACCCCCTCCCCGAAGGCGTCACGGCAGACCTCCACCATGGACAGGAAGTCGGCTCGGCCCTGGTCCAGCTTCGTGATCGCGATGATGCGCGGCAGCCCAACCTGCTGGCACTCCTCCCACAGCGCAACAGTGGCCGGCTGGACCTCCTCCCCGGCGGGTATGACGAACACGGCTGCATCAGCGGCTCTCAGCCCTGCGCGGAGCTCACCGACGTATTCCGGATGCCCGGGGGCGTCCAGGAGGTTGATCTGGACATCGGAGGAGGGAATGGAGGCCAGCGTCAGCGATGCGGCCCGCTCTGGGCTGTCCTTCTCACCGCGGTACCCCTCGACCCGGGCGCGCAGAAGGTGCTCGAAGAGGGTGGTCTTCCCGGAGCCGCTGGCTCCGACGAGGATGACATTACGGATCTGGTCGGGAGAACTGATTGCTACGTGAGTACTCGACTTTGAGGCCATGGATGAATAATAGTGCCTTGCTGGGAAGCGACGGGGGATAGGGCGAGGGATTTCGGCTGAATCTCACCACTGCCATGTCCAGATTCCGCCAGAGATCATGTCAGGTCGCGGGCAGACTTGGCAGGGTGAGTCCACTGCCTCTTGACGAAGACGCCTGCTACCGGGCGTGTTCCGGTCGTGACCAGGCGTGGGATGGGCATTTCGTGCTTGCGGTGACCTCCACGGGTATCTACTGCCGCCCATCGTGTCCTGCCAGGTTGCCCCGACGGGAGAACTGCCGTTTCCTCGCCAGCGCGGCCGCAGCCGTGGCGGCTGGCTTCCGGGCGTGCAGACGCTGCCGTCCTGACCGGCTTCCCGGGATGAAGGGATGGGACGACCGCGCAGACCTGGCGGCATGCGCTATCCGAGCCATTCGTGATGGTGAGGCCGATCAGCGTGGTATCGCCTCAATGGCCAAGCGGCTGGGTGTCAGCCAGCGGCATCTGAACCGGGTGCTGGTCGCGGAGGTCGGTGCTACCGCCCAGCAGCTGGCGCAAAGCCGGCGAGCCCACACTGCCCGGGCGCTGATGGATCAAACCGGCTGGCAGCTGGCAGATATCGCGTTCGCCGCGGGTTTCGGGAGCGTCCGTCAGTTCAATGCCGTGATGCGGGCCGAGTTCGGTGCTGCTCCGTCCCGGCTGCGACGTGCGTCGGCGGTGGAGCGCCCCGACGGCGGACGGTGCCGCCTGGTGTTGCGGATGCCTACTCCTGGGGCGGCTGCGGGTGATGCGATGCGCGCTGCGCTGGCCGCCCACATCGTCCCTGGTGTGGAACGGGCGGTGGGGGACCGCATAGAGCGCCTGATCACGACTGCCTCGGGGACTGCGACAGTGGCGGTCGATCTGCGCGGCCACCTTGAGGTGAACCTGCCGGGGCTGTCGGCACTGACTGAAACCCTGACGGTTGTCCGGCGGTGGCTGGCCATTGATGCCGACCCGCAGCCAGCGCAGGCGTTGCTGGGCACTGATCCCGCCATGGGGAGGTTGATTGCCGCACGGCCCGGGCTGCGGATACCGGGGGCCGTTGATGGCGGAGAGTTCGCCTTGTTCACCGTCCTGGGGCAACAGATTTCTCTGGCCGCCGCCAAGACCGCGGCTGCGCGCATGGTCTCCACCTTTGGGAAGGCTGCGCCGGAGTTGGGTGCTGGATGGACTATCCCGCCTGCTCCGGATGTGCTGGCCGGGATGGGGCCCGATAGATTGCGGACGGAGCTCCGGCTGACCCGGGCCAAGGCGGCGACCCTGCACGCGGTGGCTGTCTTGTTGGCGGCCGGCCTGCGGTTGGATGGGCAGGCGGACCGCAGTGAGGTCCGCCGCCGGCTGCTCGCGGTCAAGGGGGTGGGAGAGTGGACTGCGGAGTTCATCGCCATGCGGGCCCTGGGCGATCCCGACGCCTGTCCTGCTGGTGACCTGGTCTTACGGCGCGCTCTCGGGGTAGCGGGCGGGCGCGAGGTACGTGCCCGGGCCGAGAGCTGGCGGCCCTGGCGGGCTTACGCTGTGATGCATTTGTGGACGGAGGCGAGTTATCTATGCAGCAAGAACTGACCATGGAGCTACCGGGTGGCCGGTGGGCTTTCATCGTGGAGGACGAGGTGCTGGTGAAGGCCTGGCAGGGCGATGCGCTGGGGCAGCTGCCACCAGCGCCACAGGATCACCCAGTCCGAGCTGCGCTGGCTGCCTATGCGGCCGGCGATATGACGGCATTGGACGAGCTGGCCGTGCGCCAGCCGGGCAGCGAGTTCTTCCAGCGAGTCTGGGAGGAGATGCGCAGGATCCCTGGCGGGACGACCCTCTCCTATGCCGGGCTTGCGGCCCTGGCTGGGCGTCCCAAGGCCGTCCGGGCTGTGGGTGCCGCCTGCGCACGCAACCAGATTCCTCTCGTCGTGCCTTGCCATCGCGTGCTTCGCAGCGATGGCAGCCTAGGCGGCTATGCATATGGATTGCCGGTCAAGCAGGCCCTGCTGGATTTCGAGCGTCATCATGCCTGAAAGGGACGAGGGAGCGAAGTGTCCGCCTTCGGTTGGTCGAGCCGGTTCCGGAGCTTGAGCAGGAACAGTGTCGAGACCTTGGCGATGGTTGGCAGCGAATCCTTCAGGCGTCTCGGCTGCCGGGCGCTGGATGCCCAGCGCCCGACGGAGAGCAACCTGCAAGTTCGTAGCCGCTGTGTCAGGTCAGACCGTGGCGATGGGCCCAGATGACGGCCTGCACCCGGTCCCTGGCCCCGATCTTGGGCAGCAGCCTGGTCAGATGGGACTTCACGGTACTGACCTCCACCATCAGCTCGCTCGCGATCTCCGCATTCGACATGCCACGGGCAAGCAGCGTGATGATCTCCTGCTCACGAGGGGTGAGGAGCTGGGTGGCCTCGGTGCTGGGGATCGTGGCCTGCCTGCGGGCAAACTCGGCGATCACCCGTTTCGTGACTGCCTGATCCATCAAGCCGAAACCTGCGGCCAGGCGCCGTACCGCAGTCACCAGTTCCTCAGGCTCACAGTCCTTGAGGATGAATCCGTCGGCTCCGGCCTCCAGGGCTCCGAACACGTCGGTGTCCATGTCGAAGGTGGTCACCACCAACACGGCAGGCGTCTCCCTCTGCCGCTCGGTAACAATGCGGTGCGTGGCCTCCAGGCCGTCCCCGGCGGGCATCCGCAGATCCATGCACACCACATCCGGGTTTGTTCTGGCCACGACCTGCACGGCTTGACGGCCGTCGGAGGCCTCACCGACCACCTGGATGTCGGGCTCGGCCTCCAGCAGCATCTTGAACCCGGTGCGCACCACGGCCTGATCATCCACCAGCACCACAGAGATCATGTCTCCTCCTCGCTCACTTGTGGCCAGGTCAGCCGCACCAGCCATCCGCCAGTACTTGTGGGCCCGGCATCGAATGCAGCTCCGATGGCGGCGGCACGTTCCCGCATCACCTCCAGGCCGACGCCGCCGCTGCCGAGGCCGATTTCACCGTGTCCCGGCCCATTGCCAACCCGGAGCCCCTCAGCATCGATCTCGACGTGGATCGTGGCACCGGGAGCGTGTTGGATGGCATTGCTGATGGCCTGCTGGACGATCCGGTACGCGGCGGTATCGCTCAGTGGGGGCAGCGTGGGTGCCTCGGCTAGGTGCAAGGTGATGGGCACTCCCAGTGCGCGTGTGGTATCGATGAGTTCGGGGATGTCGCGCAACCCTTGTTGCGGGTTGTCGTGGCGCAGCAGTTTCACTACTGAACGCAGCCCGGCCAGGGCCTCCTTCCCCAGGCCGCGCAGTTGTCTCGCCGTGTCTCTGGCTTGGGCGGGGTCCCGGTCGATCAGTTGTTCGAGCGCGGCTGCCTGCACCACCAGACCGGCCAGGTGGTGGGCTGCGACGTCGTGAAGTTCGCCTGCCAGACGTCGCCTCTCCTCAAAGAGGGTCATCGCCAGTCGCTTCTCGTTTTCCTCACTCTCCAGTCGCCTGACGGCCTGCTCGTGTCGTGTCCGGCTGGCCAGCATGGCTCCGCCGAGCATGGGCACCACGAAGTTGAGGAAATAGACAATCACCACTGTGGTGCCGGTGGGCCAGTCCGGCTGCTTCACCAGAATCGTGATGAGCGCCATGACTGAGGCCAGACCGGTCAGCAAAACTGTTGCCCGGGGCAGGGGCAGCCGGAGTCCGAGACAGAACGAGATCACCGGTTGGGCGATGCCTGAGCCAGCCAGATCATCCGGTAAAAGCCACACGAAGGGGATGGCAAGAAGGAAGATGATTCCTTGGACCAGCAAGGGGTACTTGCGCCACCAGATCAGCGCCAGCCCCTCCAGGGTCATGAGCACCACCGCGGTCTCCCATACTCCAGGAGCGAGGGGAGCCGTGGGGGGACCCGTCAGGAGGCCGATGAGCAACGATAACGCAGCGATTCCCAGGGCCAACAGCACGTCACCTTGTCGGACCATGATGGACAATCTGCCGTGGATGGCGCGCAGACAGGTGAGATCTACTGCGGTCATCCTGGTGCCTTCCTGGCTGCGTTGGTCTCCTCGAGCGCACGGTCCAGTGCGATCTTCGTCGTTCATCTTGCCAGGACGGCACCATGACGATCCTCGTGATGACCCCATCTGTCTGCGCATCCTCTCGGCTCACAATCCGAGGTTGGGGTTGATGGCGTTGCCGGTGATGGCCCACCAGCAGGTGGCCAGGAGCGCTGCCAGGAGGAGAGCTGCCATGGTGGTGCGTTTCCACCCAGCTCTGGTCTTGATGGTGGTGATGAGGTCGAGGGCTGCGGGGATGATGGCGACGATTCCTGCCCATTGGAGCACCTGGATGGTGCGCAGGAGTGTGTTGTCGAGCAGGTCGAAGTTGCCACCCACCACGGCCATGAAGACGCTGAGCCATCCGGTGAGGGCGGTGGCGGCGCTCACTGCGCCGAGTCGGGTGATCCGGGCCAGCCAGGGTAGGCCTGTGGCGAATTGGCCGCGTCGATTCTGGACAAAGCGCGTGATGGCGCCTATGAGCCATGCCCCCAGTACCAAGGCAAGAGCTGCAAGGCTGGCGATGAACACCGGGAGGAGGGCCTGTTGCGCGGGGGCGACGGGGAGCAGAGACGAGGCTGGTCCTGGTCCAACGCCGACGGCCTCGACCTTGCCATCAACGACCTGGGCGGTGAGGGTGGCGTCGGTGTTCGGATCCTTCCAGATCCAGGGCACGACCTCCACGTATTCCTTGTCTTCCTTGTCTCCTTTGTTGCGGTAGAGCAGGTTGCCGTTGTCCAACACCTGGATGGGGCTGGAGGTGAGAGTGCTCCAGGCGGAGAACCATGTGGTGTGAACCGAATGGCTTGAAAAGTAGGCGCCTGCGACCTGGCGGGCGCGTTCGGCGGAGCCTTCCAGGTGGGGGGTCTCGACTCTGTCGGTTGGGAAGTAGCGGTCGGCGAAGCCTTCAGTGAGCTCGGCTCTCAACTGGATGCCGAGGCCTGCTGAGGCGTTGCCATCACCGTTGACCGAGAGGAAGATGCCGACCCGGGAGTCGGGGTAGATCTCGAACTCGGAGTGGTAACCACTCAGGTCCCCGCTGTGCGCGACGAACCGGTGGCCGTTGCGAGTGCCGGTGAAGTAGCCGAGCCCCGTGCGGGGGGAGTTGGCGAGGTTGCCCAGTGTGTCCTCGGTCAGAGCGGGGGTCCACATCTGTTCCCAGCCCTGAGCGCTGAGGAGGTGGGGTGAGCGGTTCAGCTGGGCGAGCATGAAGGCGGCGGCATCGGCCCCGGAACCGCTCAGCGCACCCGCTGGGCTGTCCGGCATGGCGTCGAAGGGCACAGGATCACCGTCGAGGGAGTAGCCGTCTGCCAACTGGCTGGTCATGCCGTCGGGTAGAGGCTGTTCGAAGGTTGCGGTGGTCATTCCGGCTGGGGCGAGGACGTGCTCGCGGAGGTAGTCCTGGAAGGGTTGCCCACTGGCCTTTTCGACGAGATATCCAGCGAGGGCGATGCCGTAGTTGGAGTAGCCGGGGGTGGTGCCTGGGCGGTACACGGAGACGGGTGGGTTGTATCTGACGTAGTCGGCCAGCGGCATGTGCTTGAGATCAGGGCTGCCAGTGTTGAGACTTCCCTCGAAACCTGCGGTGTGGGTGAGCAGGTGGCGCAGTGTGATTGGTTCACTGTGGTGTTTCTTGACCGGGACATCGGTGTAGGTGGCGATGTCGGTGTCGAGGTCGAGTTTGCCCTGTTCGACGAGTTGCATAGCCGCGATGGAGGTGGGGATCTTCGAGATCGATCCCCAGCGGAACACAGTGGTTTCAGGGTCCACCGGCACCTGAGTGCTGGCATCGGTGCCGATGGTGGCGTGGCCATAGCCTCGGCTGGTGAGGATCTCGCCGTCCTTGACCACCACAACCATGGCACCGGGGAAGTCGCCATTGTTGAGGGCATCGGTGAGTTTCCCGTCGAGCCAGGCATCGAGGTCGGTCTTGGTGAGCTCATGCGCCTCGGTTGGTGGGGTCACTGGTGGTGGGCTCGCGGGCGGGCTGCTGCATGCGCTGAGCAGGGCCAGTACTGCGATGAAGATGGCTACCATCAGGCGTCGTGGAAGTGTTTGTGACATGTGTTCCAGCCTTCCGGCACGGCCTGCCGGGCCACTAGAGTCGTGAGAAGGAACTTGGATGACGACCATCGACGCCATTGGAGTTACGACCATCGACGGCAGAGACGTTGTTCACGACGGTTCTTTCGCGCCTTCCCAGTCCCAGGTGACCGAGCTGAAGAGCTTTGCGCCCGGCCGTTGAGAGCCTCAGACAAGCAGACCGGGGATTCATGCAGGTGGGCGAGGTCCTGGAACCGCTTCATAGCAGCGGAGCCTGGGTGATTTTTGACCGCGGCCGCTCGCCGCGCATAAGATAGCTAGCTGTTGCGCGCCGTGCCGTCGATCCAACAGGTCGAGCGGCTGCGCGTGTGCGACCTCTCAAGTGTTTGATAACGAATGGAAGTTGCTGTGTCCACGTACACCCCAAAGCCTGGCGAGATCGCCCGGAACTGGCATGTGATTGACGCTGAGGACGTTGTCCTCGGCCGTCTGGCCTCCCAGGTCGCCACGCTGCTGCGTGGCAAGCACAAGCCGACCTTCGCGCCACATGTCGACGGCGGTGACTTCGTGATCGTCGTCAACGCCTCCAAGATCGCGCTCACGGGCAACAAGCGCACCGATGACATGCGCTACTCACACTCCGGCCGTCCCGGTGGCCTCAAGGCCATCTCCATCGGCGAGCTCCTGCAGAAGGACCCCCGCAAGGCCGTCGAGCGCGCCGTCTGGGGCATGCTGCCCAAGAACAAGCTGAGCCGCCAGCTCATTGGCAAGCTCAAGGTGTACTCCGGCCCGGAGCACCCGCATGCTGCGCAGAAGCCGCAGCCCTTCGAGATCACCCAGAAAGCCCAGTGAGCCCAAGGACTTCGAACATGACTGAGACCACCACCGCGGTCGAGGAGACCGCCGACGAGATCACCCCGTTCGTCGACGAGCAGGACCGCGAGATCGCCTACCGATCCGATTCCAACCCGGCCGCGGCAGCCAGCGAGTTCGCTCGCCCGGCCGTGATCGCACCGGGCGCGGCCACCGGCCGCCGCAAGGAGGCCGTCGCCCGCGTCCGCATCGTCCCCGGCTCCGGCCAGTGGACCATCAACGGTCGCACCCTGGATGACTACTTCCCGAACAAGGTG
>CAKZJI010000401.1 GCA_936941515.1 uncultured Propionibacteriaceae bacterium | reverse complement strand
CGACAACACGGCCGTTCTGCGCGACGTATTCCCCGCCGGCTCCGTCGCATTCGTGAGCGGTGCCTCACGCGGAATTGGCGCTGCCTGCGCGACAGCCCTTGCGGCCGCGGGATGCAACCTCGCCATCACTTATCGAAGGAAGGAGAACGAGGCGGCACAAATCGCCGAATCCATTGAAGCCATCGGGCGCCAGTGCATCACAATGCAGATGGACGTAACCGATGAGAACCAAGTGACCAGAGCCTTCCGCATCATTCGCCAGCATTACGGACGCCTGGACGCCGCGGTCTTGAACTCGGGAATCACCAGTGACGGGCATCTTGCAACAATGAGCCGCTCCAAGTGGAGCTCGGTGATCGACACGAATCTGACCGGAACCTTCCTCTGCACGCGCGAGGCGACCAAGGCCATGTACTCGTCCGGTGGCTCGATCGTCATGGTCGCGTCCACCAGTGGAGTTGCAGGGCGACCGGGCCAGGCCAACTACGCAGCCAGCAAGGGCGGAATCGTTGCCATGATGAAGACGCTGGCCCCGGAGGTTGCGGCAAAGAACGTCCGGGTGAATGCGGTGGCACCCGGCTTCATTCAGACCGACATGGTGGCGGCCGTTCCAAAAGCGGCACTCGCCCAGGCAATCCAACACATCCCCATGGGCCGTCTTGGCCTGGCACAGGAGGTTGCGTCAGCCGTTACCTTCCTGGCCTCCCCGCTCGCCGCCTACATCACAGGGAAGACCCTCACTATCGATGGCGGAATGATCAACGGCTGACCCCAGGACCCGGACACCCCCAGTACCGAGAAAGGAACAACAATGACCGAGATCACCCACACTGCCAACAGCATCCGAACCCGCGCCGAGGAACGTTCCAACAAAGCTTGGCGCCTGAAGGAGGAGATCATCTCCAAGCTCGGTCTCGAGACCAAGCCAGAATATGTCTCGGACAACCAACCGCTCTTCGGACGTGGCCTTGAGATGGATTCCCTTGACACTCTCGAAGTCGTCGTCGCCGTCAACAATGAGTTCGGAGTCTCGGTCAACGACGACGACGTACAGGCGTTCGGCTCGATCAATGCCATGGTCGATTTCATCGAGGTGAACGAGAAGTGAGTTCTCTTGCGCTCGAGGCGCCACCCAAGGACGCCCGTAAGAAATTCGCCTACGACAGCGATGCCATCAAGACGATGCTCCCACATCGTTGGCCGATGCTCATGATTGATCGCGCCTACGACGTCGTCCCAGGGAAATCGGGCAAAGGCATCAAGTCGGTCAGCGTCAATGAGCCGTTCTTCGCCGGTCACTACCCTGACCATTCCATCATGCCCGGCGTCATGATCGTCGAGTCGATGGCTCAACTCGTGGCCGTCATCTACGTAGCCGAGGCCATTCAGAACAATCCCGGCATGACGTCGCACGACGCACGTTCAAGCGTTGGTTATCTCGGCGCGATCCATCAGATGAAGTTCCGACGCCTCGTCACTCCGGGCGACCAACTCACCCTCCACGCCCAGCTCGGCGAGAAAGTGGGGGCTCTGCGCGAGGTTTCCGTGAGAGCACTCAATGGCCGGGATGTCGTCGCCCAGGGGGAACTCGTCGTCACCGAGCGGTGACACCCAGCCACACACGAGAAGGAAGTCCCATGATCGTTCGCCCCTACAGGCCACGTGATGCGGAAGCGATCGTACATCTCTACAACAGCCATTCCGACTCCCCCAATCCAGTGTCGGGAGGGATTGTTGAGGAGGAGTTCCAGAGGGAGCTCGAAGAACGTGGTTCGACAGTGTTCCTAGTGGCCGAGGAGGCCGGATCCATTGTCGGCACATTCGGGATGTTCCGCACGAATGGCCGACACACCATGGCCGATGATGAAGTCTTCGCCGACATGTTCTATGTCACCCCGTCACATCGACTCTCGACAGTTCCGGGACAGCTAATCACTGAAGCCATCAGCGAGTGCTTCATCCAGGGCATCAACGTGATCCGCCTCACCGTGAACCCCGCGAACATCTCCGCGCTCAAGGTTTACAGAAAAGTCGGTTGTGCCTGTCTCGGGGCCACCGATGCAGGCGAGGACGGGAACATTGAGCTGTACAACTTCATCCCTCTGGTTCTTAGGGCAACCATCACCAAACTCGACCACGATTGTATTCGAGCCCTGGCGGACATGACTTCGTTCGCCTGCATCACCGAGGGACGTCCACTTGATCTGTCCCACGACTTCATCGTGGACGCTGGACGGAAGATCGTCTCCCACAGCATCCAGATCGGGCGTTCAACCATCCACGCCATGGTCGACACGGGCTCGAGGACCATTGTGGAGGCCACCCTCGACAACCGCGACTGGGATGCTCCTCGCCAGATCGTCGCCCCCACCCCCTGTCAGAACCGGCCCGAGGAACAGCGAGGCAACCCTGTCCGGCTGGTGCACAAGAAGCTTGAGGTCACCTTCAACGAAGGAGTCATTGAGATCAGTACGACTGGCCACTGGGGCCCGGTCCTCGCAATGTCCTGGCCCTCCTCCGTCTCGCACCGCGCTCACGGGTGGCGACAGGGCCCCGCCAAGTCGTATCGATGCGAGCTTCTCGAGAATTGCCTCGTCCTGGATGACGAAGGAGGAGTGAAATGCACCATCAGCCTCAATGATTGCCAAGTCGCGATCCGGATGGATGGTGCCCCAAAAACGGAATTGAGAATGTACCAGTGGTGCAGCCTGCGCCAGGGCTATCTGACGGCTGACACCGGCATCACGAGCTTCAACCGGGCATCCAGTGGGCTCGGAGTCGCCGTCCGGGACTCGTCCGAGATTGTCGCCGCGGGCCTTCCCGTCATCCCTGACACACCGATCACATGGAGTGAGGGTGACATCACGGTTCAGCTCGATCCCTGCGGCCGCGCCTCCCTGATCCACTCGACCCTGGTGGACCGAAGAATCCACTTGGACGAGTCTGGCTCGGCAAGTCTCACCATGACCGTGTTTGGTGACTCCCAGCCCCATCGTGCCGACACCGTCGAGCTGCCTCCCCTCGCGGCAGGCACCGACAGGATCGTCCTCAAGCCGGCTGCCGGAGGCGTGACCACATGGCGCTTGGGCGCCACCAAGGTGCTCAAGTCACCGTGGCCACACGCCCGCGCGCTCGGGCCCAATCCGATCTGGCGAGCCGGCCTGTGGGTCAGTCACGAGCCGGATCGCCACGACCGTCGCCAAGGAATGGGGTGGGGTCCCGATCATCGCAGTTGGACCCTGTCGGAAGACACCATGACCAGTACTGACGGGACACTCTCCTGGCGCTTCAGCGGCTCCCCCGACACCGGCTGGACGGTCGACGTCACGACGAGCAACACGCACGGG
>CAKZJI010000400.1 GCA_936941515.1 uncultured Propionibacteriaceae bacterium | reverse complement strand
TGTCCTCATGTCGCATGATGACCATGAAGCCTAGCGGCTACCGGGTTCGCCACCAGAGGCACACAGCCACTCCGCAGCCGCTATGCTGAGGAGCGCGTTGCGGGAGAACCGCCTAGCCGGTGCCGAAGGAGCAACCGCCCCGGAAACTCTCAGGCCCCAGGACCGCTTCGCGCATCAACTCTTGAGAGAGGCCACCCGGCCCGCCGAAGGATATTAAGATCTCAGGCAACCGCGAAAGAGGGGGCGTCACGGTGGAACCCCACCGGCTGGAACGCCATGGCGGAAAGGGCCGAAGATGTCACTGAAGACAACCGCATTGCATCCACTCCACACAGAGCTGGGCGGAAAACTGGTCGACTTCGCAGGCTGGGAGCTTCCCGTGCAATACGCCGGGATCCTGGCCGAGCACCGGCACACACGTGAGGCCGCGTCGCTCTTCGACGTCAGCCACATGGGGCAGGTGCTGCTGCATCCACTCACCGGCGACGCCTCAGAGGCCGCAGCTGCGCTTGAAACCCTCGTTCCAGCGAACCTGCTGGGGCTCACACCGGGCAGGCAGCGCTACGGGCTCTTCACCGACGACAGGGGTGGTGTGCTGGACGACCTGATGATCGCCCGGCGACCCGGCCACCTGTTCCTGGTGGTCAACGCCGCCCGCACCGACCACGACCTGGGACTGCTGCGCACCCTCGACGGGGTCAGGGTCGAGCAGGTCACAGACCGGGCGCTGATGGCGCTGCAGGGCCCGAAGGCCGCCGACGTGCTCACCAGAGTGATCCCCGAGGTGGCGGAGCTGAAGTTCATGGACTCGGTGGATCATGATTGGGAGGGCACCACGCTGTGGATCTCCCGATCCGGCTACACCGGCGAGGACGGCTTCGAGATCTCCGTGCCCAACGCCGTCGCCGAGCATCTCGCCCGGGCCCTGCTCGCCCAAGACGAGGTGCTTCCCGCAGGCCTGGGTGCCCGCGACTCCTTGCGCCTGGAGGCTGGGCTGCCGCTCTACGGGCATGAGCTCAGCCCCGACATCACCCCAGCCGAGGCGGGCATCAGCTGGGCCATCCCCAAGATCCGACGTGACGGTGGCACCCGGGCCGGCGGGTTCCCAGGCGCAAAGCGGATCCTGTCGCAGCTGACCGACGGCCCCGGACGCATCCGCATCGGCCTGCGCGCCCAGGGACGCGCTCCCGTCCGCGACGGCGCCCCCATCTTCCTGTCCGAGAATTCCGCCGAGCCTGTGGCCGAGGTCACCTCAGGTGGCTTCGGCGCAACGGTGGGCGGCCCCATCGCCATGGCCATGCTGCCCGCAGGAACGCCGCTGGGATCAACTGTCTACGCCGAGGTCCGCGGCAAACGACTTCCCCTGACCGTCACCAAACTGCCCTTCATCACCCAGTCCTACAAGCGCTAAAGGAGAGCACCCATGCTGAAGTACACCCAGGACCACGAGTGGCTCGACACCAGTGACGCCGAGATGGCCGTCGGCATCACCGCCCACGCCGTCGAACAGTTGGGTGACATCGTCTACATCGAGCTTCCGGAGGTTGACTCTGAGGTGACCAAGGGCGATGAGATCGTCGTGATCGACTCCTCCAAGGCCGCCTCAGGCATCAGCGCACCTGTCGACGGCGTGATCACCGCGGTGAACTCCGAGATCGCCGAGCACCCGGAGCTCGTCAACGAGGACCCGGCAGGTCAGTGGTTCTTCCGGATCCGTCCCACCAACCCCGACGACCTCGAAGGGCTGCTTGACGAGGACGCCTACCAGGCCCTGATCGGATGAGCGAACGATGACCTGGCAGACATATGACGCCTACGACTTCGCGAACCTGCGCCACATCGGCCCCAGCCGCCCGGAGGTGGCCGAGATGCTGAGGCAGGTTCAGGTGAAGTCCCTGGACGAGCTCATCGATCAGACCATCCCGGCAGGCATCCGGCAGCGTGATCCGCTGAGCTGGGAGCCGGTGACCGAGGGGGACATGCTGGAGCGGCTCCGTGTGGTGGCCTCCCGCAACCAGGTGCGCACCTCACTGATCGGGCAGGGCTTCCACGGCACCGTGACCCCGCCCGCCATCCAGCGCAACATCCTGGAGAACCCAGGCTGGTACACCGCCTACACGCCCTACCAGGCCGAGATCAGCCAGGGCCGCCTGGAGATGCTGCTGAACTTCCAGCAGACGGTCATGGACTTGACCGGAATGCCCGTCAGTAACGCCTCGCTGCTGGACGAAGCCACCGCCGCCGCCGAGTGGCACGCTTGCCCCGCCCCCTGGCTGGAGCGGCGGCTTGCTCGTGCCCGACTCTGGACCTCGTTCGAAGACGCCTCGCGCTGCATCCAAGGCACAGTGGCACGATTTTGATCCACTTTTGTAACCTCAATAGTTGTCTGCTACATCCTCACACGCATCAATCCATTGTGAATAGACGTCGATCGGTTGAGACAATGTGTCTGTATCTGCGGAAAAGTTTTGCCCACAGATCTTGCAGCTCAAGTATCCGATGCGCGCCTTGTCGTCGCTGGTGGTTGGTGGATGTCATACGTACATTTTACAAGATACGGCACGTTCATGATGGCAAAAGAGACACGTAAACACCGTATCTGCGGGCATCAGCAAGCATGAAACGTACCTAGGGGCGGCATCTTCTTGCGCCCCGCGCCGGGCGTGCGCGTCGACTTTTTCCGCTTGCCCATGTCGTGGTCGATGGCAAGACGCTGCAGGGGTCTCCACGACCCTGGCATCACGTGAAAAGGAGGTCGGTGTCCCTTTCACCATGCCAGAGGCGGAGTCGGCTGTGTCGTCGGGGGCGAATGTGTGGGTCGCCGTGGCGGATGGTGATATGGAGCGCGTCAAATATTTACTGGAGCATGAGGGTGTGACGTCGACCAGCAAGGACGAGTCGGGATATACGCCTCTGCATGCAGCCGCCTCGTATAATCAGCATGAACTGCTGCAGTACCTGTTGGAGCAAGCGGACGACGCTCAAGAGGCCATCAATGTCACTGACAATGATGGTGATACGCCTCTGTTTTTCTGCGATGTGCTCGAGACCGCCAAGCTGGTCGTCGAGAAGCATGGCGCGGACGCCCAGCATCGCAATCACGAGGGGCGCTCGGCCGCGCAGAATGCGTTAGAGAATGACAGTGATGATATTGCAGCTTATCTCGCCTCCAAGACGGGCGAGACGCTCGCGTATGAAGAGCAGGCGCCTATGGGGGAGGAGGAGGAGGTCTGGGTGAGGGAAGCAAACCTCTTTCTGTCATACAAAGGTCAAAGCTCATTGGGGAAGGAGGGTTGGGGGAGAAGCTGAGGACCAATGCAGGCAGGATGGGGACTGAGGGCGACAG
>CAKZJI010000399.1 GCA_936941515.1 uncultured Propionibacteriaceae bacterium | reverse complement strand
ATGTTCCTGGAATGTGGTGTTGAACAAAGCGCTGAGGGGGCCATCAGAAGGTTTCCTGCCATTGAATGGCAGGGTTGTAGGACCGACTCGCAGGAGCCCACAGCCCGGTTCGACGGTAGTGAACGCGCGGATCTCTTCTTCCGATAGACCCAACATTTCAGCCAACGCATCAGCATCATTGTGGGACTGCCCCAGCAAGAACAGCGTTTCAGCGTTATTCAACATCCGGCAAGCTTCAGGAACTTGCAGCAGTGTTGTGATATTCTGCAAAATACCGGTTGGCAGCCCGCCATATTTGCGGAACCGCTGATAGAACTGCACCAACTGCTCCATGGCATGCGGGTTAGACAGCATGAGCGTGAATTCATCAATGTAGAGCCAAGTCCGCACACCTCGACCGTAGTTAGCTTGGACTCGATTCCAGATTGAATCCAGCACCACCATCAATCCGAAAGTCTGCAACGACGGGCCAAGCTGTGAGGTGTCGTAGCATACGAAACGATGGTTTGTATCCACATTCGTTTGCTGCGCAAACCCGCTGAAAGAGCCTGTGGCGTAGAGCTCCAGAGAGGTCGCCAGGTCGAAAGCAACTTCGTCTTGTTGCCGTACCAGTTCCTTGTGGAGATCAACCATAGTTGGCATCGGTTTGCCAGGAACTCGTTCCCACTCGCGATACAGATGCGTGATACACCGGTCCAGTAAGGATTTTTCTGCCCCATCGAGACCTGTATGTCCACCCAGTAGCACCGCCAGCATCCCTAACAGAGCCTCCGTCTTCAACCGAATCGGGTCCCCCTCGACGGTTGACACCACCAGGTCGAACGGATTCACGGCTTGCCTGGAGCCAGCATTGATGTCAATGACCGTCGCCCCGAAGGCCTCCGCAACCGGACGGTACTCACGCTCCGGGTCGATGATGATCACCTCATCATGAGGACGGCCCAGCAGAACCTCAGTGATCTCCCACTTCGCAAAATGCGACTTCCCTGACCCGGACGTGCCGAGAATGAACGAGTTCCCGTTCCGCTTCGTTCTCCGATCCATGATGATCGGGTTCCTTGTTGTCGAGTTGACACCATAGAACAAGCCAGCAG
>CAKZJI010000398.1 GCA_936941515.1 uncultured Propionibacteriaceae bacterium | reverse complement strand
GTCGACAAGGCCGATCTCATCCTTCCCGAGTCGGTGCGCGAAGGTGACGTCGTCCTCGGCCTCGCCGCGAGCGGCCTGCACAGCAACGGCTACTCGCTCGTGCGCAAGGTCTACGCGAGCGCCGGGTGGGGCTACGACAAGCACGTCGAGGAGTTCGGCCGCACGCTGGGGGAGGAGCTGCTCGAACCGACGCGGGTCTACGCTGCTGACCTGCTGCGCCTCATCCGCACCGACGGCGTCGACATCCACGCGCTGTCCCACGTCACCGGCGGGGGCCTGGCGGCGAACGTCGCCCGCGTGTTGCCCAAGGGCATGGGCGCGCGCATCGAGCGTTCGACGTGGACGCCGCCGGCCGTCTTCGACGTCACCCAGCGCGTCGGCAACGTGCCCCAGGACGACATCGAACGCACCCTCAACATGGGCGTCGGCATGGTGGCGGTGCTGCCCCAAGAGCATGCCGACGCTGCACTGCGGGTGCTGGCCGATCGTGGCCTGGAGAGCTGGGTGCTGGGGGAGATCATCGCAGCCGACGGCCCGGGCTCAGCCCTGCTGACCTGAGCCGCAGGCTCATGAGGCGCTGTGATCGGACGTCTGCTCGCCCTCCGGCGCGCCGGAGTCTCCCTCCGGGGGCTGCGCCTGGCTCCGGCCCAGGCGCACGGCGATCAGGATCGCCACGAGAAGCGCGATGCCCGCGGCCGCCAACCCAGCATGCTGTGAGGCGGTGGCGAAGGCGTCCAAGGCGGCGTTCCGGAGCGCAGGTTCGGTTGTTTCGCTGAGGGTCGCGGTGAGCGAGTCGGCGGGTGCCTCGGGTGCGGCCGCCCGGAGGGCATGGGTGTAGGAGAGGTTGAGGACTGCCCCGACGACGGCGATCCCCAGGGCGGTTCCCACCTCCTGGACGGTGTCGTTCATGGATGAGATGAGCCCGGAGCGGGTGAGGGGCCCGCTGCTCATCAGCACATCCTGCGCCGGAACCATGACAAAACCCATGCCCAAACCGATCAGGATCAGGCAGGCCAGGACCGGCAGGTACCCGTCGAGATGCTGCATCAGACCGTAGGCCGCGCCTGCGGCGGCCACCAGAACCATGCCGCCGGTCATCGTCGCCCTGGACGTGATGCGTGCCGCCAGGACTGGGGCCAGCGCGGAGGACACCACTGCCGCCGCCGCCAGCGGCAGGATGGCCAAACCGGCGAGAAGGGTGCCGTATCCCAGGGAGAGTTGCAGCTTCTGGGTGATCACGAACTGCAGTCCCGCCATGGTGAACATCACTCCAGCTGCCGCGATGGAGGCCCCTTGGAAGCTACGGGTGCGGGCGACCGCGACGTCGAACATGCCGTCTGGGCGGCGGGCGCTGTGCCGCCAGAACCACACGAGCAGGATGCCCCCGGCGATGATCGCCCCCAGTGTGGGCACGGTCCACAGACCGTGCTCGGAGGAGGAGATGATGCCGTAGGTGATGCCCAGCAGGCCGGCTGACGACAGGAGTGCGGCTGGAAGGTCCACGCGCCGCGGATGCGGATCGCGTGACTCGGGCACCAGGGCTGCGGAGGCCAGGAACGCCACCAGGGCCACGGCCACGTTCAGCCAGAAGATCGCTCGCCAGTTGAAGGCCTGGAGGGCGGCGCCGCCGATCAGGGGGCCTACGATGACGCCCAGCGAGGAGGCTCCGCCCCAGATGCCGATGGCCTGCGCCCTGGACGATGGGGAGAACACCTGGGTGAGGATCGACAGGGTGCCGGGCATGAACATTGCCGCTCCCAGGCCCATCACCGCCCGGGCTGCAATCACGAGGTCCATGTGCTGGGCCAGAGCCCCCACGGCGGATGCGGCGGCGAACACGGTCAACCCCGCCAGGAACACCCGTCGCCGACCCAGCCGGTCCGAGAGCGCACCCGCGGTCAGGACCACCCCGGCCAGGGTCAGCGAGTATGCGTCCACCACCCACTGCAGCTGCTGGGGTGAGGCCTCCAGCTCCAGCTGAATGTGCGGCAGCGCCAGATAGAGCCCCGACTGGTCGACCTGCACGATGAACATGGCCAGGACCAGGGCTGCCAGGATCAGCCAACGTCGTGGATGCCCAGTCTCGGGATCCCAGCTGGCCTCTTTCGCGGAAAACGACATGCAAAGCTCCTCAAACATACGCCGTAAGGTGTGGGATGATGTAACCGTACAACGTATGACTGTGAGGGGCAACATGGGACGTCAACCGGGTCATGCAGCGGGTCTCAACGCCAGTCAGCTCGCAGAGCAGGCTCTCGCCCTCGTTGACGAGGAGGGCCTGCAGGCCCTGACTCTGCGCGGGTTCGCGCGTCGAATGGGCGTGGAGCCGATGTCCATCTATCACTACTTCCCCAACAAGGAAGCGCTCTTGGATGCGGTGTGGGATGAGGTGCTGAGCGAGGGGACGGTGCCTGCCGACGACCCTGCGCTCACATGGCAGGACTACATCCGCGATCTCGCGAACCGGCTGCGGACCGTTCTCCTGCGGCACCCCAACGTGCTTCCCATCATGCTGGGCCGATCAGCACGCACGACGACATCCCTCGACGTCGTGAACGGAATCCTCGCCTCCCTCACCGGCAAAGGCCTGCCGCTGCCGGTGGCCGTGGACGTGATGAACAGCATCACAGCGTTCGTCATGGCCCACACCCTCAACGAGCATGCTCTCGCCCCCACCGCCCCGGACGCCATCGACCCACAGCGTCACCCCGTCCTCGCGGCTGTGGTCGACCAGGGCATCGGCGCTGGGGCCGATGACGACGTCCGCCGCTTCACCCAAGCCATCGAGGCTTTCATCGTCGGCTTCGCATCCCGGGGCGACGCCTGAGCGCTGAACCGGGGTGCGGCCCCGGCGGGTGATGGCCAACTGGCCTGACCATGAGGGGAATCTCATCTGATTCTCCTTAGATTTTCACCCGGAGGGTATGCGATTGCATGTGAATGAGGTGTAATGGGCCATGGGGGACAAGTCTGGACAGGTGAGGGGCGCATGAGAACAACAGTCTGGCTGGCAATCTCCTTTGCTGTGCTCTTCGGGCTTGCCGGCGGCCTGCTGGTGGCCCTGGCGGCGACTGCCGAGCGTGACAAGGCCCCCGTCATGCTGGGACCTGGCATCTCAGCCTCAGCGAACCCCAACGCCAGTCCGCAGATCCCATCGGAGGTCGCCACGGTGTCGGATGCGAGTCCCATCCCGGTGAGCGAGGAGCCGTCTACGACCGCCACCCCCACGACAGTATCGCCCACGACCGCGCCAACGGCCTCTGCCCGGGTGACTTCCCGCGCTGACGACGATGACGATGACGACCGCGACGACGACCGCAGCAGCGGCCGTGATCGTGATGATGACCGTGACGACGATGATCACGACGACGATGATGATGGCGACGACGACTGACACACCAGCCGGTATCCCATGCCCCTGACCGTCTCGATTCGCTCTCTGCCGAGCTTGTTGCGCAGGTGCCGCACGTACACATCCACGACGTTCGACTCGGGATCCGCGTCGTAGCCCCAGGCGTGTGTGAGCAGCTGCTGCCTGCTCAGGACCTGTCCGGGATTGCGCAGGAAGGTCTCGGCCAGGGAGAACTCGCGTGCCGACAGATCCATCGCCTGGTCGCCGACGTGCAGCCTCCTGCCTCGCAGATCCAGCCGTATGTTCTCATGCGCAAGCTCGGATCCAGTCGTCTGCAACGTCGACTCACGGCGCAGCCGCAGGCGGATCCGCAGCAGCAGCTCATCGAAGCTGAAAGGCTTGCCGACATAGTCGTCGGCCCCGCCCTCAAGACCCGCTATCCGATCGGGAACTGTCTTACGGGCCGTCAGCATGATGATGGGTGTGTCGATACCCTGCTCCCGGATCAGGCGCAGCACCTCGAAGCCGTCGATGTCCGGCAGGCCGACGTCCAGCAGCATCAGGTCGAACTCGCCCTGGGTGGCCAGGGTGATCGCCTCACGGCCTGTGGGGGAGTGGATGCTGCTGAACCCAGCTGACTTCAGCCCCTTGGCCACGAAAGACGCTATCTGGGGCTCGTCCTCGACGAGGAGGATGGTGCTCAATGGTCTGCTCCTAAACGATCGGTTAGCGGTAGCACGATGGTGAACGTGGAGCCCTTCCCGATTTCGGAGGCTATCTCCAACCGCCCCCCATGTGCGGTGACGATCGACTCGACGATGCTCAGCCCCAACCCCGAGCCCTTGGCCTGCTGCGCGGCATTGCTGCCCCTGGCGAAACGCAGCCGGATCGTCTCCAGATCCCCCTGGGAGATTCCCACTCCCTGGTCGCGGATGGAGATCCCGACCTCATGACCCCGCCGCTCGGCACCAAGGCTGATGCTGCTTCCCTCCCCAGAGTATTTGACTGCGTTCGCGGCCAACTGCAGCAGCGCCTGTGTGATGCGCACCGGATCGATGTCGATGGTGATGTCCACCACATTACCGAGTCTCCACTGACGATCCCCCAAGGCACGCATCTTCTCGAAGATCTCGACCACCAGATCGGCCAGGGGAGTGGGCGTGGGGGTGATGAAGTCGATCTCGCGGGCCGCGGCCAGCATGATCAGGTCGTTCAGCAGCGCGCCCATCCGGTCCAGCTCCGCGATCACCAGGCGTCTGGTGCTTTCCACATCCTCTGGGTCCCCAGCGTCGATCAGCTCCAGGTGGCCTCGGACGATGGTGATGGGGGTGCGCAGCTCGTGCCCGGCGTCGGAGAGCTCATCGGTGGCTCCCAGCGTGAGGAGCGACTCGATGTGCTGACATCGATCATCGATTCGATGGACGTGCCCAAGGAGACCTACGATTGGTATCTCGACACCCGGCGTTTCGGCACCGCACCCCATGCGGGCTTTGGCCTCGGCTTCGAGCGGCTGATCATGTACGCGACGGGGATGGAGAACATCCGCGATGTGATCCCCTTCCCGCGCGTGC
>CAKZJI010000397.1 GCA_936941515.1 uncultured Propionibacteriaceae bacterium | reverse complement strand
CGGGCCCCCATCCCCACGTTGAGAACAAACGTCTCGGCCGCATGCCCGCCATTCCCGGTGCCGGTGAAGACGATCGCGTCCCCAACCTCCAGTTCTGCGGGAACCCGCATCACAAAGACCTCGGCGCTGCGAGCTGCCGCCACGGCTGCGACCCGATCAACTGGAGGCTCAACGGTCAGCTCGCGCATGCGCTCCCGTGGCTCTCTGGTGAACTCGACGCCTTCTGGAAGGTTTCCCTCCCATTCGAGGCTGGGCAGAACGTCACCCTCCTCCAGCAGGGTGCGGATCTGCTTGATCGGGGTGAAACGCCAGATCTCCTCCAAGCCCTTGGGCTTGGGGTGGTCGGCCAGATCCCACGACGGGGTGGGGTGCAGATGGGATGCCACCGTCTCGATGGCGTTTGCCACATTGGGCGCTGTGGTGGTGCTCAAATCCATTCCTTCTGGGGGTTCTTGAGTAGTTGATGGGAGCGAGGTCAGCCGACCGCGCCTTCCATCTGGAGCGCAATGAGACGGTTCAGCTCCAGGGCGTATTCCATCGGCAGTTCCTTTGCGATGGGCTCGACGAATCCACGCACGATCATGGCCATTGCCTCATCCTCCTCCATGCCGCGTGACATGAGGTAGAAAAGTTGGTCATCGGAGACCTTGGAGACCGTGGCCTCGTGGGCCATGGAGACGTCGTCCTCACGGACGTCAACGTATGGGTAGGTGTCGGAGCGGGAGACCGTGTCGACCAGCAGGGCGTCGCATTTCACGGACGAGGCGGAGTGGTGCGCTCCGGGTTCGACCTTCACCAGGCCTCGGTAGGAGGAGCGCCCGCCAGCCCTGGCCACTGACTTGGAGATGATCGAAGATGAGGTGTGGGGGGCGCAGTGCACCATCTTGGATCCCGCGTCCTGATGCTGCCCCTCCCCCGCGAAGGCGATGGAAAGGGTCTCACCCCGGGCCTGCTCACCCATCAGGTAGACGGCCGGATACTTCATCGTGACCTTGGAGCCGATGTTGCCGTCGATCCATTCCATGGTGGCGCCCTCTTCGCAGACGGCACGTTTCGTCACAAGGTTGTAGACGTTGTTCGCCCAGTTCTGGCTGGTGGTGTAGCGGCAGCGGGCGCCCTTCTTGATGAAGATTTCCACCACCGCCGCGTGCAACGAGTCGGAGGAGTAGATGGGAGCTGTGCAGCCCTCGACGTAGTGCACGTAGGCGTCCTCGTCGACGATGATCAGGGTTCGCTCGAACTGGCCCATGTTCTCCGTGTTGATCCGGAAGTAGGCCTGCAGCGGAATACTCACGTGAACGCCCTTGGGAACGTACACGAAAGACCCACCAGACCAGACCGCGGTGTTCAACGAGGCAAATTTGTTGTCACCGGCCGGGATGATGGTGGCGAAGTACTCCTTGAACAGATCGGGGTGCTCCTTGAGCGCAGTGTCGGTGTCGAGGAAGATCACACCCTGACGCTCCAACTCCTGGTTGATCTTGTGGTAGACGACCTCGGACTCGTACTGGGCAGCAACTCCCGCCACGAGACGGGCCTTCTCAGCCTCTGGGATGCCCAGCTTGTCGTAGGTGTTCTTGATGTCCTCAGGCAGATCCTCCCAGGTCTGGGCCTGACGCTCGGTAGAGCGGACGAAGTACTTGATGTTGTCGAAGTCGATCTCGCCGAGGTCCGCGCCCCAGGATGGCATCGGCTTCTTCCCGAAGAGCCGCAGCGCCTTGAGCCTCAGGTCCCGCATCCACTGCGGCTCGTCCTTCAGCTCTGAGATGTTGGCGACCACGGCCTCGCTCAGTCCCCGCTTCGCCGACTGGCCGGCGGCATCCGAGTCATGCCAGCCATACTGGTAGCCACTGAGGGCCTCCAGATGCTCGTCCTGCGTAGCCCCCACTCCGGGGGCATGTGGGGTAGTTGTCATGTACGTTACTTCCTGATCCTGTTAGGAATGACTGGGTTGGGGACATGGGTGGTGCACACCCCGTCTCCGTGGGCAATGGTCGCCAGACGCTGCACATGGCTGCCCAGGAGCCGCGAGAACAGCTGCGTCTCCACCTCGCAGAGCTGCGGAAACTCAGCGGCAACATGGGCCACCGGACAGTGGTGCTGACACAGCTGATCGCCGGAGTGGACCGGTTTGATCGATGGAGCGTAGTTGGCGCCAAGCGCCTCCGTCAGCAGATCAATGGGAGAACGATCCGGGTTCTCCCGGCGCAGCTCGTGGAAGCGCCGCTCGATCTCGCCGACGCGCTCCGTGGCCAGGTCGAGCATAGCCTGCGGTCCAGCGGCCTCTATCAGCCGACGGATCGCGACGATGGCCAACTCATCGTAGGCTTGGTGGAACTCTGCCCGCCCGGCGTCAGTGAGGAAGAACACCTTTGACGGCCGCCCCCGCCCTCGGGCACCATAGACACGTTGCTCACGGGAGCCTAGCGTTCCGTCGGCCAGAAGAGCGGACAGATGACGCCGGATCGCCGCGGGGGTGAGGGACAGGCGATCAGCCAGTTCTCTGGCGGTGGATGGCCCCTGCTCCAGAATGGAGCGAACCACCCGCTCCCGAGTGGAGTTGTCTGTCTCCTGCATGGCTGCGCTCATGGTATCCTCCTCCCCTGACGATTTTGCCTACGCCAGTCTTTCGGAATCAAGGAATTCTATCAAGCAAGGGCGTCCTAACAGGAGCCGGGGCATCCAGATACTCTGTCCGGAAGCCCCCGCTTAGGGGGAGAAGGCCCCCTCCCTGGCACCTACCGCGAGTACCTCAACGGGTTGGGCCGACACTGGGCCTCCGTCGCTATCCGGATCCCCGAGGACACAGCCCCCATCTCCCGAAGCTCCCGCAGCCGACTCGTCACGCGGTCCCGAAGCGAGGTGGGCGAGATCGTGTTGAGGTAGATCTTGGTGGCCCCCTCAAACCCTGCGAGAGTTGAGACCCTCCACTTCAGCAGCACCCGCCAGGGCATCGGCAGCGTCACATCAATGGGGCGATAGTGCCACTCCTCGTTGGAGGCGATGTCCGCTCCGGTTGCAGCCTGCATGGCGTGGATCATGTCAGACATGCCGCGCACCTCCTGGGCGTCCTGTTCCCAGGGATTGGAAAACTCGGAGCGGGAGTAGACCTCAATAGTCGGGTAGCGATGCCCGAAACCGGCAAAGGCGACGGCATGCTCGTTCTCCGCGATGATCAGGTTGTGCTGGGCCGCGTAGTTGGGCCCCACCTCGTTGAAGAGATTCGGGTCGCTCCGGAGCCTGGACAGCTCAACCTCATGCTGGACCCCGCGTTCATCTATCGCCACAACCTGCTTGTGCAGATGGTCGAAGGAGGCCCCAGCTGGCTTCAGCCAGTTCTGGAAGACCGTGATGTACCGGGCGTAGCGGTTGACCTCGTAGCCTCGACGGATCGCATCAATGGTGAAGGCTATGAACTGCCCATGCTCCTCAGGCGTGAGGCTGCCAGAGCCTGCCAGCTGTGACTCATCCGTTGCCCCATCAAGGAAATGTCGCCTGGCGATGATCACATCATGTCCGCCGCCGAAGAACCCCGATGCGGCCTCAATCTTGAGCTCCTCAGGCATCGCCGCGATCTCCGCGGCATCCATCCCTGAGGCGCGGAGCTTCATCTCAACCACCCGCAGCACATGCGACCGCCCCTCCGGGGAGGAGAGATAGCGGGCCTTCCGTCGGCGCACTGGCTCCGGCAACTCGAAGCCGTAGTTCGCATTCCAGTAGTCGTAGCTCAGAATCTCAAACAGGTTTGGAACGCAACGAAACTCTGCGACGGTGCCGAACAGATCTTCCGCTGGCAACTCCGTGAGGTTCTCCCACACCCCGTCTCTGCGCACCAGCCTGGCCTTCTCCGGCGGTGTCTCCAGGTAGCGCAACTCACAGAAGGCGCAGTGACGGCCCTGCTCAGCAGGGGTGAGCGGCCGCGATCCGGGATGCGACACGCTCATCGGCCGGTTCCCACGACCTGGAACAGTCCACACCTCAGTGCCGGTCAGCGGCCCAACCTGCTTGACGGTCCCATCTGCCATGCGGGAGAGAAACTCAGGCTGACGGAAATAGCGCTGCATGATACGAGACTAACGTCCACAACGGGCTTGCCCATTGCGCTTGCCGGTAGGGTCGGAGACGTGACTAGCAGCAATCCACTCAGGGATCCGAAGGACCGGCGGCTGCCTCGCATCGCCGGCCCCTGCGTCTTGGTGCTCTTCGGTGTGACGGGCGATCTGTCACGCAAGAAGCTGATGCCTGCCGTCTATGACCTGGCAAACCGGGGCCTGCTTCCCCCCGGATTCGGCCTCGTGGGCTTCGCCCGCCGGGACTGGGAGGACCAGGATTTCGCGCAGGTTGTGCACGACGCCGTGAAGGAGCACGCCAGAACGCCCTTCCGTGAGGAGGTGTGGGAGCAGCTGCTTGAGGGCATTCGATTCGTGCGTGGCACCTTCGACTCGGACGAGGCCTTCCAGCGGCTCAACGCGACGATTCAGGAACTCGACCAGGCGCGCGGAACCGGCGGCAACCACGCCTTCTACCTGTCAATCCCGCCAACGCACTTCGAGCAGGTTGTCTCGCAGCTGAAACGACACGCCATCACCTCGACGAACCCCGACACCTGGAACCGGGTCGTCATTGAGAAGCCCTTCGGCCACGATCTGAGATCGGCCAGGGAGCTGAACCGGGTCATCAGCCAGCTGTTCCAGCCTCAGGAGGTCTTCCGCATCGACCATTACCTGGGCAAGGAAACCGTCCAGAACATGCTGGCGATGAGGTTCGCCAACCAGTTATTCGAGCCAATCTGGAACCGGAACTACGTCTCCCATGTGGAGATCACCATGGCTGAGGACATCGGTATCGGAGGTCGTGCCGGATATTACGACGGCATCGGCGCCGCCCGTGACGTCATCCAGAATCACCTGTTGCAGCTGCTTGCGCTCACCGCGATGGAGGAGCCGACCAGCTTCGAGGCCCATCAGCTCCGTGCGGAGAAGACGAAGGTGCTGGCAGCGGCAAGTGTTCCCACGGACTTCGCCGCCCACACCGCGCGCGGACAGTACGCAGCCGGCTGGCAGGGCGGCGAATGGGTGCGTGGCTATCTGGAAGAGGATGGGGTTCCCCCAGATTCCAAGACCGAAACCTACGCCGCCATCCGCGTGGACATCGACAACCGGCGCTGGGCGGGGGTTCCCTTCTATCTGCGGGCGGCCAAGCGGATGCCCCGCCGCGTCACGGAGGTCGCGCTCATGCTGCGCCCCGCCCCACATCTGCCTTTCCCGCAGACGGACACATCCATCCTCGGCTCCAATGCGCTCGTGATGCGGATCCAGCCCGACGAGGGAGTGACGCTGCGTTTCGGGGCGAAAGTGCCCGGGACCCAGATGGAGATCCGGGATGTCTCCATGGACTTCGCCTACGGCGAGTCCTTCACCGAGACCTCCCCAGAGGCCTACGAACGCCTGATCCTCGACGTGCTGCTCGGCGACCCCCCGCTGTTCCCCCAGCATGAGGAGGTTGAGCTCAGCTGGAAGATCCTGGATCCGGTGCTGGACTACTGGGCCTCGCTGCCCACCCAGCCGGAACAGTACGAGGCAGGCACGTGGGGTCCGGCCTGCGCCAACGAGATGCTTGCGCGCGATGGCAACGCCTGGCGCCGCCCGTAGAGGAGATTTCCAGTGATCATCGAACTCAGCAACACCACCACCCGCGAGGTCTCCAATGCCCTGATCCGCGCCCGCCGCGAGGTGGGGCCCACCAGCGGGATGGTCTTCACCCTGTTAGTGGTCTCCGACCACGAGCATCGCGATGAGGTCCTGACCGCGGCACGCGCCTCAGCGATGGCGCATCCCTCCCGGGTGATCGTCGTCACGTATGCCTCGGGTGAGCCCCGCCTGGACGCGGAAATCCAGGTGGGTGAGGGCCTGCCGGGCGATCTACTCGCCCTGAAGCTGCATGGCGAACTGGCCCGACGCGGTGACTCCGTCGTCCTGCCCCTGCTGCTGCCAGACTCCCCCACAATCGTGTGGTGGCCGAATGGGGCTCCCGAGTCGCTGGCTGACGATCCCATCGGCCGCCTGGCGACACGTCGCATCACGGACTCATTCGGCTCCCCCGATCCGCAGGCCGCCCTGGCCATCCGAGCCAGGAATCTTCAGCCTGGCGACTCAGATCTGTCTTGGACTCGGATCACCCGGTGGCGGGCCCTGCTGGCCGCCGCTCTCGACCAGTTCCCGCACCAGGTCACCTCAGCCATGGTGCGCTCCACCCCGGACAACGCCTCGGCAACCCTGATGATGGCCTGGCTCAACCGGCAGCTTGGCATCGAGGTCACCCACGAGAACAGCACAGATCCGGGCATCTCGGAGGTTCGGCTGGCCACTGCCGAGGGAGACATCGTCATCAGCCGTGGGCCTTCCGAGACGATCGCCCTGTATCACGTTCCCGGCCAGCCGGAGCGAAAGGTCGCTTTGAAGAGGCGGCCCCTGACTGAGTTGCTGACAGAGGAGTTGCAGCGCATGGATCCTGATGAGGTCTTCGAGGCCGTGGTGAGCCTGATCGCCAGTCAGGTGGAGGCCTGATGTTCACCCGCATTGTCAGGCTGGCCTCTCCGCAGGACGTAGCCGACGTGGTCGCCCAGCGCTTCCTGACACGGGTGACAGAGCTGTTGAAGGAACAGGACGAGGCGAATGTCTGTCTGACAGGAGGCGGCACCGCCGACCTGGTCTATGAGAGGTTCGCTGAGCTCGCCCCGGCGGCTCTGGATCTCAAGCGGCTGCACCTGTGGTGGGGAGATGAGAGATTCGTCGCCGCCACCGATCCGGACCGCAACTCACTGCAGGCCATCAGCAGACTGGGGCGGGCTTTGCCCATCCAGTCAGCCAGCATCCACATGATGGCCGCGAAGGAGGGACGTGCCGATCCGCATGACTGTGCAGCAGAGTATGCCGCGGAGCTGGGAGACACCCACTTCGACATCACCTTCCTCGGTATGGGGCCGGACGGCCATGTGGCGTCGATCTTTCCCGGTCATCCCAGCATGGACCCCACAAGCCGCACAGTGATTGGGGTGACAGAATCCCCGAAACCACCGTCAGAAAGGATTTCCCTGACTCTGAACACCCTCAACCGTTCAGGGGAGATCTGGTTCATCGTGACTGGCGCGGCGAAGGCAGATGCCCTGGTCAGGGCGATTGAGGGCGACAAATCACTGCCGGCCTCCTATCCGCGCGGTGCCCAGGCAACCTACTGGTTCGTCGATGAGGCTGCCGCAGCCAAGCTGCCGCAGCGCCACACCTGCCCGGTCTAGCGATACACGGCGCGCTGCTTCTGGCGTGCGTGGCCCGCTCCTCCGATCAAAGGAGCGGGCCACGCACATGCTGATCTTCTGTCAGTAGATGATTTCGCCTGCGGCGCGGCGCGCACGCAGGGAAGCCACGGCCTCCTCCAGGATCTGCGCAGCCTCGGCCTCTGAGCGACGCTCCTTCACATAGGCCAGATGGGTCTTGTACGGGGTGATCTTCGGTGGGGGCGGGGGATTGTCCGCATCCGTGTTCGCTGGAAGACCGCACCGCGGACAATCCCAGGACTCTGGTATCACTGCGTCTGCTGCGAAGGCGGGACGAGTCTCATGTCCGCTGGCGCAGTAGTAGGAAACGTGCAGCCGGGGTGCGGAATCTCCCCTCTCTGCCTCTCCCATCGGCCCAGCGCCGACTCGGCTACCGCGGATGGCATTGCCACCTGCCACATCTACTCCTCAGGGGTTGTGTTTCACATTGCTCAAGCGCTGATGCGGTAGAGCACAAGCAGTCCGATGATCGCCAACACCCACAGCAGGGTGAGCACCATGCTGATGCGGTCGAGGCGACGCTCAGCTGTGGACACACCGCCCATCGCCGTGGACATGCCGCCTCCGAAGAGATCGGACATGCCGCCTCCACGACCCTTGTGGAGAAGCACGGACAGAGCCAGCAGGACGCTCAAGACGATCAGGATGACCGACAAGGTGAGGATAGGCCAGCTTATGAGAGGGACAATCACGCGATGTAGTTTAACGGAGGCCTTCAAATTCACCACATCCACACCCCCGAAAATGCATCCCCGCCGCCCGGGGCAACCGGACGGCGGGGGCACAGCTTGCTCAGGCGAACAGCACGATGGCCGCGAACTCCTCGGCCTTCAGGCTGGCGCCTCCGACGAGGGCACCGTCGACATCGGGCTGAGCCATGATCTCAGCCACATTCGAGGCCTTGACGGAACCGCCGTAGAGAATGCGTGCTTCCTGGGCCTGGGCGTAACCGCTGGAGGCCAGACGGTCACGCAGGAACCGGTGCACCTCCTGCGCCTGTTCGGGCGTGGCGGTCAGGCCGGTACCGATGGCCCAGACCGGCTCGTAGGCGATCACCGTGTCGGCCGCAGTCAGGTTGATACCAAGACCACCGGCACGCGTCGAGAGCAAAAAGACAAAGAGCTCGGGACGCGTCTGCCAGTCGGTCACCATGTCGCGACGGTCCGAGATCTTCGACGCACCGTCGAGACGCAGGTACTTGTACTGCCGGTAGATTAGGTA
>CAKZJI010000396.1 GCA_936941515.1 uncultured Propionibacteriaceae bacterium | reverse complement strand
CTTCAGATCCTTCAACGGGATGCAGCAGCTGAAGGCCGTGGAGAAGGGACAGGTCGTCGTCCTCCCGTTTGTTCTCACCGACCCCCCGAACGTGCTCTCAGTTGAGGGTGCCGCCGCGCTGGCGGAGAAGATCGCAGCACAATGATCCTCGCCGAACAACTCAGCGTGGCCCGTGGTGGTCGGGTGGTGCTTGAGGGAGCCCACCTGGCTGCGGAGCCGGGTGAGGTCGTTGGCGTGGTGGGCCCCAATGGTTCAGGCAAGACCACTCTCCTGCTTGCCCTGAACCGGGCGCTCCGCGCTAGCGGGGGCACCGTCGTCATCGACGGGGACGACCTCTCCCGGCTCCCGCGACGGGAGATTGCGCGACGGGTGGCCGTGGTTGCTCAGGACTCCGAGACGGCCCTGCCGCTCCGTGTTCGCGATGCCGTCGCCCTCGGCCGGATCGCCAGCCGCAACCTCCTGTCCTATGGAGATGCCTCGGACAGGGTGCTCATCAACGATGCCCTGCGGCAGGTGGAGGCGACTCATCTCGCGGACCGGCTCATCACGCAACTGTCCGGTGGTGAGCGGCAACGGGTGCTGGTGGCGCGGGCCATCGCCCAAAGTGCCGGGCATCTCCTCCTGGATGAGCCGACCAATCATCTTGACCTGCATCACCAGTTCTCTCTCCTCGGGTTGGTGACAGGCCTCGGGTGCGCCGTCGTCATGGTTCTGCATGACCTGAACTTGGCGGCACGCTACTGCCACCACCTGATCCTGATCGACGGAGGGCGGGTGGTCTCCAGCGGAACCCCGGATGAGGTTCTCACCCCCGAGATTCTGGAACCCGTCTACCACCTCAAGGTTCATCGCATCGAACACGATGGCCGCCCACATCTGATTTTCACCCCGGAAACCGACTCTTCCAAGGAGGACGAATGACCCCCGAACAACTGCTCACCTCATGGCATGCCCAGCAGACCGCTTTCATTGAGTTCCGAGACCTCAGGGTACGCGCGATGCTGGAGGCGATTCGCGCCCTGCACGTTGAGGAGGGGCTGCGGGTGCTCGACCTGGGATGCGGTCCGGGATCGCTGTGCGATGCGGTGGCGGAGGCCTTCCCCGAGGCTGAGGTCGTCGGCATTGACCGCGACCCGATCCTGCTGCGGCTGGGACGTGAGACAAACCGCCACGGGGAGCGTGTCCAACTCCTCGACGTCGACCTGACCGATCCGCAGTGGACGAAGCAGGTGGGTGAGAGGAAGTTCGATGCCGTTGTCAGCGCGACGGCGCTGCACTGGCTGTCGCCCGACGATCTGGTTCGGCTCTACCTGAGCCTCCCCGAGGTGCTCAACCCGGGAGCGGTGTTCCTGAATGCGGATCACCTCAGCTACGACTCCGAAACCCAAACCTTTCTGCGTGAGGTGAGCGAGTCTGACAGGGAGCGATTTCGCCTCAGTGAGCTGGAGCGGGGGGTCATGACCTGGGAGGCCTGGTGGGATGCGGCCCGCTCCCAGCCGGGGTGGGAGGCCGAGACTCAGGAGTGGGAAAGACGATGGAAGGACAAGACTGCCCCGGTGAAGGTCAGCCTCGACTTTCACCTGGATGCCCTCCGCACCGCGGGCTTCGCCGAGACCGGCCACATCTACCGCTGGTTTGACGATGTGGTGGTCTTCGCCCGGCTGCCATAGGCTTCAGCAGCTGGGCCGTCGAGGCCGGGATCCGAGGATCCCGGCCTAATCTTTGCCTCCTGGACACCCCGTCGCGATGGTGTGCTATGGTCGGACCAAATAAAGCCCGACCGGGCCCAATTGGACGATGGAGTTCCCGACATGTCATCCCTTCTAGAGGTATTCCAGCCCTCTTTGAATCCGCTGGGGTCACAGTGGCTCTCGGCCCTTGCGGCAGTCATACCCATCGTGTGCATGCTCGTCACCCTCGGGGTGCTGCGCTGGAAAGCCCATATCGCCGGAGCAGTGTCCTGGGCTCTGGCTTTTCTGGTAGCTGTTCTGGCGTTCAAGATGCCTGCGATGATGGCTCTGTCCACGAGCATCCACGGTTTCGTCTACGGTCTGTTCCCGATTGTGTGGATCCTGCTGATGGCCATCTGGATGTATCAGGTGACTGTGATCTCCGGCAGATTCGAGGACCTGCGCAACACGTTCTTCCTAATCAGCGACGATCCCCGAGTGCTCGGCCTGTTGATTGCCTTCTGCTTCGGGGGCCTGCTGGAAGCGCTCGCCGGTTTTGGGGCCCCGGTTGCCATTGCCGCCGCGATGCTGGTGGCCATCGGGTTCTCCCCGATACGGGCGGCTCTCATCGCGCTGCTGGCAAACACTGTGCCAGTGGCCTTCGGCGCAGTTGGCCTTCCGGTGATCCAGGCGGCCAAGGTCGGTGGCTTCGGAGACAATGTGCTCGCGATCTCACCCATCACCGGACAACTGACCGCCATGCTCTGCCTCGTGGTGCCATTCCTGCTTCTTGCCGTCATGGACGGCAAGAAGGGCATCCGGGAGTGCTGGCCCTTCGGGCTGGTGGTGGGAATCACCTTCGGCATTGTCAAGTGGATCGTCTCCTCCACCCCGCTGTACAACCTGACCGAGCTCGTGGCGGCTGTGGTCAGCGTCGGAGTGGCCATCCTGTTCACCCGGTTCTGGAAGCCGAAGGGCGCGACGGAGTCCGTCGCACGTATTGGCCAGCCGGTAGACCCGGAGCTGGAGACTGAGCCCGTCAAAGTCGAGGCTGCGGATACCTCCGGGCTCACGGGTAGCCGCATCTTCATGGCCCTGGTGCCCTATCTTCTGGTGATAGCAGTCTTTGGGATCGCAGCCATAGACAGCGTCAAGCAGTTCCTGAAGTCGACGGACATCTCCTTCGCCTGGCCAGGGCTCGGCGAGATGCTGAGCATGGCTGGCGAGAAGTCGTCGCATCAGACCTACACTCTCCAATGGGCGTCTACCCCGGGCATTCTGCTCGCCCTGGTGGCCCTGCTGACCGCCTTGATCTACGGCGTCTCCCTGAAAGATGCCTTCAAGGAGCTGTGGGTCAATGTGAAGAAGATGAAGTTCGCGATGCTGACCATCGGCGCGGTCGTGGCCCTGGCATACGTGATGGGTGACTCTGGCCAGACCCTCGCCCTCGGCATGTTCATCGCCGGTGCTGGAGCCATCTACCCCTTCCTGGCTCCCGTGCTCGGCTGGATCGGCACGTATGTGACTGGCTCGGACACCTCAGCCAACATCCTGTTCTCCGGTCTCCAGTCCGGCGTCGGAGAGCAGATTGGCGCGAACTCCGCACTGGGCGTCGAGGGCATGAGGCAGCTGCTGGTTGGCTCGAATGCCGCCGGTGGTGTCGTGGGCAAGATGATCTCACCCCAGTCCCTGGCCATCGCATCAAGCGCTATCGGCCTGGCTGGCAGCGAGTCGGCAATCCTCCGTCGGATCATCGCCTGGAGCTTCGTCCTGCTGTTCATGCTGTGCCTGCTGGCCGGCCTGATGTCCACCCCCGTGCTGAGCTGGCTGCTTCCCCCGGCCTGAGTCAGCGCATCAGACAACTGAATCATCGCGGTTTGGAACACCCGGAGCCGGGGGTTGCAACGCTGGTGGCAAAGCGTTGGAACCCCCAGCCTCGGCCGGGCCGCATTCACTGCCTCGTCGATTGAAGGAGAGAGACATGGCACCCGGAACGGGTAAGACGGTGGCATTGTTCGCCACCTGCATCAATGACACGATGTTCCCCGGAACGCCTATCGCGGTCGTCAGCGTGCTGGAAAGGCTCGGCTGCACGGTGGTGTTCCCCAAGGAGCAGACCTGCTGCGGCCAGATGCACATCAATACCGGCTACCAAAAGGAAACGTTGGGCATGATCCGCTCTTATGCGGATGCCTTCGCAGATCCTTCCATTGACTACGTCGTGGCCGCCTCCGGTTCCTGCGTGGCAGCAGTCCGCGACCGTCACGAAAACATCGCGGACCGCTTCGGCACTTCCGCCGATGTCGATGGCGCGCACATCCGCACGCTGCTGCTGACGCTGCTGTTCCGCTTCATGCGCCCGCTCATCGAGGCCGGATACGTCTACCTCGCCCAGCCGCCGCTGTACCGCATCAAGTGGAGCAACCACGAGCACGAGTTCGCCTTCACCGACCGCGAGCGCGACGCGATGATCGACGCAGGCCAGTCGAAGGGCTGGCGCCTGCCGAAGGAGAACGGCGTCCAGCGGTACAAGGGTCTGGGCGAGATGAACTACCAGGAGCTGTGGGAGACGACGATGGACCCGGCCAGCCGCGTGCTGCTCCAGGTGACCCTCGACGACGCCGCCGCGGCCGACGAGATCTTCGCCGTGCTCATGGGCGAGGACGTCGAGTCCCGCCGCAGCTTCATCCAGCAGAACGCCAAGGACATCCGCTTCCTGGACGTCTGAGCCGGACCC
>CAKZJI010000395.1 GCA_936941515.1 uncultured Propionibacteriaceae bacterium | reverse complement strand
CGCACGGCGGGCGATATCATTCGCAATCTCACCTGCCAGGTTTGAGACCTTCAAAGAATGTGTGAGACGGGAGTGAGTTTGCTTCGCATCGAGAGATGGGCTGACGATCTGACTAACGCCCGCCATTCTCTTTATGTACCGACTATACAAGATCCGGTCACGATCGATCTCCGAGTTAGTCCGAAAATCAAGCGGCTTCTTGGTCTTGATTCCGTGCGTATACCGGCTTGAACGGGCCTCCTTAAGGTCGGAAACTACGATGCTTCCATCGCCACCTCGTTCGACATCCATCAACGCATCACCCCCTCCATCTATTGTTCATCGTACCTGACAAGCATCATGGCTAGCGCTACTGCGCCAATTGGAATTGCTAGTTGATCCGCTAGGTCTTCGCAGGTCGCTTCCGCACATTCAAGGCGAGACGATACTTCGTCTGCGACCTTCCTCAACAAAGCATCACGATCCGACCCAAACGTGTCATCGATACCGGTTCGCCAGATCTTTTCGATTGTTGAATTACTCAACACAATCACCTCCTTTGGACAACTTGATATTGAATACTATCATCGCTCAATTGAAGGCCCATGTCAATGATTCCAAGTTCGGAGTTCGATCGTCACGGCACGCAAATTCGTCGTGATCAGTAAGCACGTCAAAAGTCCAGCCGTCACACAAATCATTCGTCCCCAGGGCGGAAGTACTACGGGCTGACGTCCTCTGACACTGCTAGCCCTAAATTCAGGACGACCCGACGGCGCGTCACCGCATCCTTCGTTTGCGATACTAGTTCGCAGGCAAGCTCCAGATCCGGGGCTGAACCTACCTGTATCTAGCATGGCATCATCTAACCTGACCTTGAGCGTGATGGCACCACAATCGGCTAACAGAACGCGCCATCGAGGCCCTGTCGATATGGTCCGCCCAACCAACTCCGCGTGCAGCTGACTCGCCCCTAGACACGATCAAAAGTCGAGGCAAGAAGTGGTCGCGAGCTATTCCCACGCCACCCCCGTACACAGCCCACCTCCCAAATCCGTGAACCGCACCCCCACGCGCCCAGCCTCGTCCGGGGTAATCACTGTCTGCCAGTACGGCTTCCCTGGCACCGCCAGGTGAGTGAGCCCAGAGAACCACCAAACCCACGTCGGCAGCACACCACGGAACTCCGCCTCGAAAATCGCCACGCGGGTGGGATCGTGGAACGCCTGCCAGTTGCCCACCATCACCTCTGGGTCTTCGCCCAGTCGTTCCGGAGCCACCCGGTAGGCCAGGGTGTACACCTGCCCCCGCCGCATCGGAGTAGACGCGTAGAACCGCAGGCGCCGGCCACGAGGTAGCGCCTCCTCCTCGAGCCGCCACTCGTCGCCAAGAACAGCGATCGGCTCGGTCGCGGTACTGTTGACCTCGAAATACTCAGCTTGGTCGTACGTGGCCAACAGCTGGAACTGGTGCACGTTCTCCACCAGGTACCAATCCTGCAGGACCACTCGGTTCCTGACCGCGATCAGGACGGCTCCGCCGTGAGGGGTGGCCGTCGGCAGCGGCAATGGCGACAGTGGGTACCACCCGGTGAGGAGCTGCGAGCGTAGTCGCAGCAGTGCTGTGGCCTCACGGTCTGCCACCGCATCGCGCTTAATCCCCAGCTTGGCTCCCGCCACATCCCGGCGGGGGCCAAGCTGCGTTTCATCCCCTGCCTCCGGGCTCAGGCCAAACACGTCGAGCAGTAGCTGCGCATCGTCGGACGGCTGGCCATCCAGCAGGCTCAGCGACTCGATCGCCGACCGCAGCCGTTCGACCAGCACAGGGAAGACGTCTCGCACCTCAAGTCCACGCTCGGCGCCACGGAGTAGCCGAACGACCGCGTCGAGTCGCTCCAGGCGGGCAGGCGTCACCCCAGCACCCTTGCGGAGGTAGATCAGCTCGTCCAAGACCGTCGCCGCGACGTCCACGCCACCGCCTGGAGGGTTGGATGTCCGATTCGGCTCCATGTCTGCTCCCCCTCGCTCCAACTCCTGTCGAGCGTAGTGACGGCCCCATGCGACGTCCCCTAGTTTCGGACACAGCAACCAAAACACCTCCTGAACTGCAAGAACAAGGAGGCAAGGGTTGCCCGGCAGCGCCATCACCGGGTGTCTGCCGCGTCCCACTCCCACACTCCGAAGGAGATCCCGCATGTCCACCATCGAGCCGTTCCTGAACGCCACCCCAGTCCCGTCCCACCGTACCGGCGGCTCCCGCCAGTCCCGCCAGGTTGCTCGGGCTCACGCCAGCCAGTTGGCGATCATCGCGAACGGAACTGAGATCCGCGTCGCCATCGCCAATGCCACCGCCCAGGTGCAGCAGGCCAAGGCCGACGCCGTCGCCCGAACCGGCGCCTACGCCATGCAGCAGGCCGCTCTGGTCAGCCAGATGGCCACACAGCTGGCGCTGGCTGCTCCGACGGCGTCAGGCGATCTGGACTACCTGAAGACGCTGACCGTCACGCAACTCGGCCAGGTGGTCACCGACACCGGCCGGCAGGTGAACCGCCCGTGATCCTCCCGTTCATCGCCATCCTGGCGATCGGGACGCTGGTGGTCGTCCTGTGGTGGTTCTTCACCGAGGGCGCCCACCAGCGCGAGCTTGACCGGATCGCCAGCCACAGACACACCGAAGTCCTCCGTACCCGCCAGTTTCAGCGTCAGGCCGAAGCCCACATGAACAGCCTCGTCATCGAGGCCATGGAGCAGATGACCCGTGCCGCGGCCGCGACACCGCATTCTGCAGCGTGCCTCTGCGACCGCTGCATCCGCCACCGCCCATCCCACCGTAAAGGAGCGCTGTCATGAACCATCCGACCAACAACAGCCTTAGACAGCCCAACAGTTCGCCTCCGTCACGACCGCGTTTCGCAGCGCATCTGTCCTGTCCACGCACCTCGGCCGCCACCGCGACCGTGCCCTACCTGAAGTTGACGGCGACCCCGGTCCCGACCGCGCACATCCGGCCCAGGGCCCAGGCACCCGCGTCCTCCACGACGTGCCCGCGACGGGTCAGACCGGCGAGGGTGCCGGCCCCGAGCCGCGACTCGACGACGA
>CAKZJI010000394.1 GCA_936941515.1 uncultured Propionibacteriaceae bacterium | reverse complement strand
TGATGTACACCGACACCGCCCGGTCCCCCTCCTCCGGATAGCCCTCCTGCTGTGGGCTGTGGAACAGGTAGGAGGTGTCCAGGTCGTCGGGCACCAGATCACCGTACTGCTTCTGCTGCAGCGCCTCATGTCGCTGACGCAGGTTCGCCAGGAATGTGGTGAACCGGAACAGCCCATTGACATGCGGCTCCGTCGCGAACACACCCAGGTTGTCGTGGTAGGAGGCGTCTGTGATGCCCGGAGCGATGGGTACCCGCTGCGGGGCGTTCACCGGGATCATGGTGTAGTTGTTCCACATCGCCACCGAGTGCAGCTCCCATGGGTTGTTGTTGCCGTTCTGGGTGCGGCCGAACTCGTCGCCCGCGACGAACATCGGCACCCCTCGCGAGAAGTACAGCAGCGTCAGGAAGTTGCGGAGCCGCTGGCGGCGCAGTTCCTGCGACCCCCCGGAGTCCCAGGACAGGTTGTTGTCGGAGCCCCCATCGGAGGGGCCGAACGGGTAGGGCTGGTCGTTGTTCTTCTGCTGATAGCTGACCAGGTCCGCCAGGTTGAAGCCGTCGTGGGCGTCGATGAAGTTGATGGTCTTCTGCGGCCCGCCGTTGTCGGCGAAGTGGTGGTGGTCGCCGTTGACCATGTCCAGCAGGCCGACGGTGTTCCCGTCGCCCTTGGCGAACCGGCGGATGGCGTCACGGTACCGGCCGTTCCACTCGCCCCAGCCTCTCGGGAAGTTGCCGACCTCGTAGCCCCACAGATCCCAGGCCTCGGCGATGACCTCGATGTGCTCCTCCTCCGCAAACTCGGCGATGGCGACCAGCAGGGGGTGGTCGTTGAAGAAGCGCCGCTGGTTGTCCCAGTCCTCGCGGTCCGCCTCACGCGGTTTGCGGCCCAGCACAGTCGCCAGGTCGAAGCGAAAACCGTCGACCCCCATCTCCACGGTCCAGTGGCGCAACGAGTCCAGCACCAGCTGCTGCGCCATCGGTGACGAGTAGTTGAGCTGATTCGACGTCCCCGTCGCCCCGTCGACCAGGGCATGGTTGGAGGTCATGACGTAGTAGTCGCCGGCTGCGAAACCTCCCAGGGAAGTAAAGCCGACGGTGTTCGGATCACCATTCCAGTTACCGCCCTCCGCCGTATGGTTGTAGACAACGTCCAGATACACCTCCATGCCCGCTGCATGGAAGGACGCCACCATCTCCTGGAACTCCCTCGTGGGGCCACCCAGCGACTTGTCGAACGAGTAGTTGCGGTTGGGGGCGAAAAACGACAACGTCATGTAGCCCCACGAGTTCGTGTGTCCCTCGCGCGCGGATTCGGACTGGTTGGTCACGTGGATGGGCAGCAGCTCCAGGGTGGTGATGCCGAGGGCCTTCAGATAGGGCACCATCATGCTGACACCCCGATAGGTGCCCAGGTACTCCGCGGGGATGTCGGCGACGCCCTCGAAACCGGGTTCCCGGCTCAGCAGGGAGCCCAGCTGCGCTATCGACGGGTGGCCGACCAGCTGCGACACCGACGCCTCGTAGATGGCGGACTTCTCGCCGGGCAGCTTCGGTTTGGTGAAGGCCGGGCTGGTGGGCCGCAGGATCACGCCCTTGGGAGCGATCCGGCCCGTGTCGGCCTGGCGGCGGGGCAGGCCGTGATAGTCATCAGGTCCGGTGCCGAAGGCTCCGGCGTCCCAACCCTGCTCCAAGATGGCGTCAGAGTAGGTGGTGTGGGTGACCTCCCTCGCGTAGGGGTCGAAGAGCACCTTGTTGGGGTTGAACCGGTTGCCCGCCTCATCAATGTCGGAGATGAATCCGATGTCACTCCCAGGAGTCCAGGCGGGGTTGTATGGCCAGTTGGTGCCCCAGACACGGAAACCGTAGAGGTCCAGCGCACGCACGCCGTCGATGAAGGCACGCCAAACGCCGTCAGGGCCTTTTGACATGGGAAAGGAGGCAGCGGCATCGGCTCCGAGCGCCTCGGGATAGAACTCAAGCAGGACGCGAGTGGCATCGGGGGCGAAAACTGCGAACGTGGCGCCAGTCACGGTCAGGTGTGATCCAAGCGGCCACTCGACCTGGCCCCATATCTCAGGCTGTATGGGAACCAACGAGGAAATGTCCATGTGAGACATCTTTTCACGGGCCTCAGGGGCGACACGGCGTTTTCACCCTTACTTTGACAAGGGAAAAAACGCCAGATGGCCGACACAACTTAAATAAGCACAACAGCAGCTCCCGGAATGCGTCGACCTTCCCAACGCAGCGGCTACTCTTGTCCGCGTGTCTGATCGCCGCCTGATGTTTGTCCATGCCCACCCCGACGACGAGTCGTCGCAGTCCGCCGCGACCATGTCGCGCTATGTCGACGAGGGGACGCAGGTAACCCTGGTCACCTGCACGCTCGGGGAACTGGGGGAGATCCTGGTGCCGGAGCTGGGGCACCTGTCCCCCAAGGAACTCGGCGAGCACCGGATTGGGGAGCTCAAGACGGCGATGGAGATCGTGGGCGTCACCGACCACGTCTGGCTGGGTGGGCAGGGCCGCTACCACGACTCGGGGATGGCCACCGACGACGACGGAAACGTCATCCCCCGCGACGAGCTGCCGGACGGGGCATTCTGGACCGCCGACCTGCTGGAGGCCTCCAACCACCTGGTCGCGCTGATCCGGGACCGCCGGCCCCAGGTGATCGTCACCTATGACCAGAACGGCAACTACGGCCACCCTGACCACATCCAGGCCCACCGCGTCGCCATGTACGCATCCCAGCTAGCCGCCGTCTCCTCATATCGCCCGGATTTGGGGGAGCCCTGGCAGGTCAGCCGCATCCTGTGGATCGCCCAGAACCCAACTGCGTGGGCCGCTGCCTTCGAGCAGGTCAGGGAGGTGGCCCCCGAGCTGGTGGAGCAGTTCGATCCCGAGGCCATGCGACGTCGTTTCAGCATGGACCCACAGCACATTGCCGCAGTTATCGGCTTCGGGGACCGACTGGAGCGCTGCGACGCGGCCCTGGCCTCCTACCGCACTCAGGTGGACCCAGAGAGCCCCTTCTGGAAGTTGGCCAGGTTCGCTCGCACCGTCGACGGGGCGGGCGAGGCCTACCGGCTGGCCGCCGGAGCCCCCTTCCCGGGTGACGGCCCGGCCGACGACCTCTTCGCGGGCCTGGGTGTCTGAGCCCACGAGCCGGGCTCAGCTGACGTCAGACAGCGCAACCCCGGTAAGTCGCTCAGCCTCGGCCCACAGGCGCTCAGCGACGGCATCGTCCTCGGCTCTGCGCGCGTATTTCGCCGTGGCCGGGGCGCCGACGAACCCCCACCGCGGGCCGTAGTAGCCGCCCTGGACGACGTCGCTCGCGGTGGCGGCGTACAGCATCGGATCGGCCCCGGCCTCGGCGGAGTGCCGCGGGACCACCCGCTCCACGACCCTGCTCAGCAGGCTCGGCTTGCCTCCCATCCAAGGTCCGGCTGTCGCGAGACCGGTTTTGGCGGTACCGGGGTGAGCGCCGACCGAGAGCAGGCTCCAGCCCCGCTCACGGGAGATCCGCGCCAGCTGTCGACTCAGCAGCTGGTCGGCCAGCTTGGAGCGTCCATACGCCCTGACAGAGTCGTAGGACTTCTCCCAGTTGAGGTCGTCAAAATCAATCCGACCCAGCGCGGCCATTCCACTGGCCATGGTCACGACACGTGGGGAGGGCGCCGCTAGCAGCGGGGGCAGGAGCCGGAGGGTGAGGGCGAACGGCCCTAGGAAGTTGCTGCCCAGCTGCAGTTCGAAGCCGTCGGCGGTCTCGTGCCGCACCGGCGGAGCCATCACGCCGGCATTGTTCAGCAACAGGTCGATCGGCTGTCCGTCTGCCAGCACCGAGTCGGCGAACTCCTGCACGCTGGCGAGGTCCGCCAGATCCACCCGGCGCACCTCGACGTCGGCCTGCGGATGCTGGGCGAGGATCTCCTGCATTGCCTGCTCACCCTTGGCGACGGTGCGCACCGCCAAGATGACGCTGGCCCCTGCGCCCGCGAGCTTTCGCGCCGCCTCCTTGCCGGTGCCGCTGTTCGCACCGGTCACGATCGCGCGCTTCTCACTCTGATCCGGAACCTGATAGGTCATGCCCACTCCTTAAAGACTGCCGGTCTGTTGTTTCGCCAACATTAACGAACCATTGGTCTCTTATCAAGGGGTCGCCCGTCCTGTTCTGTACCATCAGGGCGTGATCTTCCACAGAGCACGCACCCAGGAGCAGCGCGATCAGCGTCGGCGAGCGATTCTCGAAACCGCCACGTCGATGCTTGCCGAGATGCCGGTGGCCTCCATCAGCCTGAACGAGCTCAGCCGCCGGGTAGGTCTGGCCAAGTCGAATGTACTGCGCTATTTCGAATCCCGAGAGGCGATCCTGCTGGAGGTTCTAGATACCGAGCTCCGGGAATGGGTCACCACGCTGCGTCAGCGCACTCAGCGCCTTGAAGGCGGCGACGCAGAGAATGCGGATCAGCTGGCGGAGCTGATCGCGACCACCCTGGCCGAGCGTCCGGTGTTGTGTGACCTGATCAGCGCTCAAGTCAGCGTCCTGGAGCGGAACATCTCGACCAAGGCCGCGCTCCACCACAAGCACGCCACCACCGAGTCGGCAACTGCGCTCGCGAGGATCGTCGCGGACATCATCCCAGAGCTGACTGAGTCCGACGCCCAGCAGCTCGTCACGGTGGTGCTGCTGACGGTCGGCACAGCCTGGCCTCTCAGCCAGCCGACCGAGGCGTTGCTGGCGGCCTACGACGCCGACCCGGCGATCGCGGAGGCGCATCTCACATTCAGCGAGGCCCTGGCCGAGATCATCACAGTCCACATCTGCGGCCTGATCGCGCGCAGGAAAAGCCAGAATGCTCATTGACCAGCCCGAGAAAGTATTTTTTTCAAAAAGCTGCTAATGTCCGCTCGGAGCTGGCCCACCGAGGTGGGCATGGGAACCCGGTGCGATTCCGGGACTGACGCGCAGCGGTGACGGTGACGAACCTGCGACTCAAGCCACTGGGGTATCCCGGGAAGGCCGTGGGCGAGGAGGAGCCGAAGTCCGAAGACCGCAGCTTCGCCGTGTTGGTTGAGAGCCTCGCGCATGGGCTCATGGATGCTGGAGAGATTCTTTGTCGCGCCTGCAAACCGCACGTGGGGTGACCAGATACCTCACGCTGCCGCTCTGTCTCCTGGTGCTGGCGCTCACCGCGCTGAGCATCGTCTACTCCGTCACCATCGGCTCCGAGCCCCTGCCCGGCAGCGCCGTGTGGGAGGCAATCGTCGCCAGATTCCAGGGCGTCGTCAGCAGCACCCCATACGTGGATGTCATCGTCTGGGAGGCGCGACTGCCGCGCTCCCTGCTGGCGGTGGTAGTCGGCGCGGGCCTCGGCATCGCGGGATGCGGGATGCAGACGCTGGTGCGCAACCCCCTGGCCGATCCCTACCTGCTGGGCGTGTCCGCAGGCGCCTCCGTCGGCGCCACCGCCGTGATCACCCTGGGCTTCCTCTCCGGGTTCGGGCTCTGGGCGATCTCCGTGGGGGCGATGCTGGGATCGCTGGGGGCTGCGCTCACCGTCTATCTGGTGACGATGACCCAGGGTGGCCTCACGCCGATCCGGCTCGTGCTATCCGGGGTGGTGCTGTCAGCCGCCTTCTCGGCCATCGCCAGCTTCCTCGTCTACAAGGGCGATCCGCGCGCAACCCAGTCGGTCCTGTCCTGGCTGCTCGGCAGCGTCGCAGGGGCCAGCTGGGAGAAGCTTCCGCTGCCCACCGTCGTCGTCCTGATCTGCCTGCTGCTGTTCCTGCTGGGCAGCGGCTGGCTCGACGCCATGGCGCAGGGTCCCGACGCCGCGGCGTCGCTTGGCGTTCCGGTCGGTGTGCTGCGGCAGGGGCTGTTCATACTGCTGGCGGTACTGGTTGGGACTCTGGTCGCGGTCTCCGGCGGCATCGGTTTCGTCGGCCTGGTGATCCCGCACCTGGCCCGAATGATGGTTGGGGCGCTGCATCGGCGCGTGGTGCCGCTGGCCGCCGCCATCGGTGGGCTGTTCCTGCTCTGGGTGGATGTGGCCTCCCGGGTCATCGTCGCCCCCGCCGAGGTTCCGATCGGCGTGGTGACGGGCCTGGTCGGGGCACCGGTGTTCTTCATGGTGATGGGCCGCCGCAGCTACGGATTCGGAGGCGCCTCATGACCACGCTCTGCTCAGAGAACCTGACATGCAACATCGGCAGACGGGTGATCGTCTCCGGCATCGACCTTGATGTCAGGCCTCATGCCATGACCGCCATCGTCGGCGTGAACGGCGTGGGCAAGTCCACCCTGATGCGCGTGCTGGCGGGCATCCGCCGTCCCGCAGCGGGCCGCGTCCTGGTGGGTGGCAAGGACCTGGCGACGCTAGGTCCCAGGCAGCGGGCCCGCCACCTGGCTTTCGTCGCGCAGGAGGAGGCCGCTCCCGAGGACCTGACCCTCACTGAGATGGTGGCCCTCGGCAGGATGCCCCACCTGATGCCGTGGCAGGCCGGCGGCGCCGACGAGCGCAGGGTCGTCGCTGAGGCCTTGGAGATGGTGGGCCTGTCCGGCCTGGCGCACCGGAAATGCAGCAACCTCTCCGGTGGCGAGCGCCGGCGTGCGATGCTCGCCAAGGGCCTGGCGCAGGGCACTGGCCTGCTGCTGCTCGACGAGCCCACCAACCACCTCGATGTGCACCACCAGCTGCACCTGCTGCAAACCATCCGCGCCACCGGCCGCACCATCCTGGCGACGATCCACGACCTCGACCTGGCCATGGGCTGGTTTGACCAGATCGTGATGCTCGCCGACGGCCGCATCCACGCCTCGGGAACACCCGAAGAGGTCATGACCGCCCTGAACTTGGAAAGCACATTCAACGTGCGCGCCCGTCAGGTGCCTGCGGTCGACGGCGGGGTCGCGCACCTCGTCATAGAGGGCCTGACAACTGATTCCGAAGAGAGAACACAGGAGAACACATGATCAACCGTCGCACCCGGGCAGTCGCATGGCTTGCCCTGCCGCTCGTCGCGCTCAGCGCCTGCTCCTCCCCCAACACCTCACCCTCCGCTTCCACCGAGGCGAGCGACTCCGCCGCCTCCCAGGCGATCACCGTCAAGAACTGCGGCCAGGAACTGACCGTGAAGAGCCAGGCAAAGAAGCTCTACATCAACGACGGCAACATCATCGCACTCGCCCTGGCAGCCGGGGCGTCGAAGGAGATCACAGCGGTCAGCAGCGTGCAGCGCGACCTGCCGATCCTGCAGGCCAAGTACGGGACTGACACCGTCAACGGCCTGAACCAGGTCAGCAAGGACTACCCCACCCTGGAGTCGATCCTCGCCAACACCCCCGACCTCGTGGTCGCGGGATGGGGATACGGCTTCTCGGAGGAGAAGAACCTGACCCCACAGGCCCTCTCGGACAAGGGCATCCCCTCGTACCTGCTGACCGAGTCCTGCCGCCAGGAGGGCTCCACCAACCGCGGCATCGTCGATCCCTGGGAGGCGGTCCGCACCGACATCAACAACCTCGGTGAGCTCACCGGCCACAGCGACGTCGCCAAGAAGGCCGTCGACGACATGGACACCCGCCTGAAGGCAGTGCAGGAGGCTCCGAAGCCCGAGAAGAAGCCGGTGGTGTTCCTGTTCGACTCCGCCAGTGACACGGTCTTCACCAGCGGCTCCTACGGCGCACCGAACGCGATCATCGAGACTGCCGGCGGCACCAACGCCACCGCCGACGTCGAGGACACCTGGACCAAGGTCAGCTGGGAGCGGGTCGCCACCGCCAACCCCGACATCATCGCCTTCGTGGACTACCCGCCCCAGACCTACGAGGAGAAGGTCAATGCTCTGAAGGAGAACGCCCTCACCAAGGACCTTCCCGCCGTCCAGGAGGAGCGGTTCGTCAACCTGCCCTACGCCATGTGGACGGAGAGCCCACTGAACATCGACGCCGCCGAGTACCTGCGCAAGACCTTCGAGAAGCACAACCTGGCCCCCACCTCGGAGGTCAAGACGCACCTTGAGATGCCCGCGGACCTTGCCGGAAAGGACAAGCTCCCCTGATCTGAGCCCACCTGAACGCCTGCTCGTGGCCGCCAGCCCGGGCAGGCGTTCTGCGTACCCAGGTCTCTCGGTGGGCTGGCTTCGGCTTCGGCTTGCCCCGGTCTGCCCCGTCCGCGTCATTATCACACAGAAGCCTCAGAACCAAACCTGACCCAAGTCGTTTATTGACCACAGTCAGATTTCGATCTACTCTAAAACCATGAGTGAGCGAGTGGCGCGGCGGCGGGCGCAGACCCGGGAGCGGATCTTCACCGAGGCCATACGGCTGTTCATCGAGCGCGGCTTCGACAACGTCACGGTCGCGGACATCACCGAGGCCGCCGACATCGGCAAGGGCACCTTCTTCACCCACTTCCCCAGCAAGCGGGACGTCTTCCGCTATCTCGGCGAGCAGGTCGCCGACGCCATGGCCTCCGCGCTCACCGAGGAGCCGGCGGGCACAGCCCGGGAACGGCTGCAACGCCTCCTCGGAGCCGCCGCCACCTGGCTGGAGGCGCATCCAGAGCTGATCCGCCAGATGTTCCAGGCGCGCTCCATCAACCTGGCCCTGGACCTCGGCTCCACCAATCAGCAGCGCTTCCGCGACCTGCTGGCGGACATCCTGGCCGACGCCCAGCAGGCCGGCGAGCTGCGCGGCGACTTCCTGGTCGACGACGCAGTCAACCTGGTGTTCGGCTCCTACTACACCTGCTGCGCGGCCTGGGTCCAGAACCCCGAGGCCCGCCCATTGCGTGACCGCCTGGACGCCATGCTCGACATCGTGTTCCAGGGGCTGGAGCCTGACGGGGAGCAGGCATGATCATCCCGCTGAACCGCATCCGCGCCGCCGACGTTCCGCTGGCAGGAGGCAAGGGGGCAAACCTCGGTGAGCTAATCACCGCGGGCTTCCCCGTCCCGGACGGCTTCTGCGTCACAGCTGAGGCCTATCAGAGCGCCGTCGCCCCACTGCAAGGCGATCTGGCGGCGCTGCTGGAGGCCGGCGACCACGAGGCGGTGCGGGCGCTGGTCGCCGACGCTCCACTCCCGGACGGCCTGGAGGCCGGGGTGCTAACCGCCCTGAAGGACCTGGGGCAGGGACCGGTCGCGGTGCGGTCCTCCGCCACCGCCGAGGACCTGCCCGAGGCGTCGTTCGCAGGCCAGCAGGAGACCTTCCTCGGCGTAACAGGGGATACGGACGTATTGTCGGCGGTCCGGCGCTGCTGGGCGTCGCTGTGGACTGACCGGGCCATCGCCTACCGCGCCGAGCGCGGCTTCGCCCATGACACGGTGCGGCTGGCCGTCGTGGTGCAGTCGATGGTGGCCGCCGACAGCGCGGGGGTCGCATTCACCGCGGACCCGGTGACCGGCCGGCGGGACGAGGTCGTGATCGATGCTGCGTGGGGACTTGGCGAGAGCGTCGTCTCAGGGTCAGTCACCCCGGACTCGTTCACCGTCCGTGAGGGACAGATCACCCGGCGCAGCCCCGGCGACAAGACCACCCGCATCGACCTTGAACCGGACGGTCGTATCGCGACCACCGCAGTCCCCGACGGGGAGCGCCGCCGTCTCTGCCTGACGGACCGCGACGTGCTCCGGATCGTGCGGCTCGCCCGCGACGTCGAGGCCCACTACACAACCCCGATGGACATCGAGTGGGCGATCGCCGGCGGCACGCTCTGGCTGTTGCAGGCCCGGCCCATCACCACCGTCACCGGGCCGGATGCGTCGCCGAGTTCCACCGCCCAGAGCACGCGGCAGTCAGGAAAGCGGCCAGGAAGACTGAGTCGGTTCATCCGCACCGACTTCATCGAGCACTTCCCCTCGCCCTACCCCCTGGACCTGCTCATGGTGCGGCTGCTGGTGGGCATCATCCGCGAGGTTTCCGGGATCGCGGGCATCCGGCTCAGCCCCCATGACCTGGTTGCGATGGACGACGACGGCATTGCGCGCATCGCCTATCCGCGGGTCTGCCTCTGGGGAGTCCCGCTGGGGATATTCCGGGTAGCCCGGCTCAGGAAACCGGATCCGCGGCGCTGGGCCGACGGTCCGGGCACCCGGGTGCGGGAGGCCGCCGCCAGGTTCGCCGCGCTGGCGAAAGAGAATCTCTCCGATGAGGCACTGGCCGACGTCTTCGCAGAGGCCGTGCGCGAGGCCGGGACGAGGGTGCGGAACCGGTTCATCGACTACCTGGTCCCCTACGGCCTGCGTGGCGGGTTGCTTTACGCGCTGCTGCGGCTGGCCCGGGTGAAGGCCACCCAGTTCGACCTGCTCGGTGACCTGGACTACGCGACGATGATCATCGACCGCCGGCTCCACGCCCTGGCCGATTCAGCGCCGGAGCGGGTGAGGGAGCTGCTCTGCACCCAGGAGATCAACGCCGAAGCGGTCCGCGAGGCGGATCCCGCATGGTGGCGGGCCGTCGAGGACTTCCTCGCCGACTACGGCGCCCGCACCACCCGCATGTACCAGCCCTTCTCCAGCACCGCCTGGCGGGAGGACCTGCCGGGCTTCCTACGGGTCGTCGCGATGATGGACCGCGCTGCCGGCAAACCGGCATCGACCCGCTCCTCGCATGAGCAGCTCGTCACCGAGGTGCTCCTGCGGCTGCCTCGTTTTCTGCGCCGCCGCTTCCTGCAGCTCGTCGACGACTACCGCGCCGGGCATGTGATGCGTGAGGCCTCCGTCGTGGACACGGAGGAGTTCTGCGCCGCGCTGCGGGCGCTGGCTCTGGAGGCGGGGCGGCGGATGTCGGCGGCTGGCCTCATCCCGACCCCCGGTGACGTGAAGTTCCTGACTGAGGAGGAGCTGCTGGCCTGGCTGCGCGGGTCGGCGGTGGACGTCGCCGGGATCGTGGCGCGCCGCCGCCGGGCCCGTCCCCTGGCGGAGGCCGCCTGGCACGAGGGCCGGGAGTCTGAGGACGGGGACACGACGTCAGGAGTGGCAGCGAGCCCAGGACGAGTCACCGGCCCCGCGCGGATCATCACCGGCCCCGCGGACTTCCCGCGCCTGCAGGCAGGCGACGTCCTGGTGTGCCGGGCCACCGATCCCGCCTGGACGCCGTTGTTCGCGCTGGCCGCCGGGGTGGTCGCCGAGACGGGAGGCCGGCTCTCACACGCCGCGATCGTCGCCCGGGAGTACGGCATCCCCGCAGTGCTGGGCATCCCAGGAGCAACCAGCACCCTCGCCGACGGCCAGTCGGTCACCGTCGACGGTACCCAGGGTCAAGTGACAGTCCCGAACAATGAATCAGTCAATTAGCAGGATTTGAATCGGTCAATTAGCAGAAACTCGCAGACGGTCTGGTCAGGGGGCCAGCAGACCAAGCGGCACAACCCCGACTCCGTCCGGCCTCCGGTAGGCATTGGGCCCAGTGTTGATGATGATCGCATCAAGCAGACTGTTTCCCATACGCTGCGTGAACCACTGAAGATGTCTCACGTCACGGTCGGTGACCGTGTTTGCCAGCTTCACCTCAATGGCCAGAGCCCGGCCGTCTCCCCGTGCGAGAACAAGGTCGATCTCGTGGTCTCCGTTACGGGTCCGCAGGTGACTCACAGAGGCCTCGGCAGCCTGGGCAGGGACTCGGACGCAAAGCGTCACCAAGGACTCAAACAGTCGGCCGAGCATGCCACCCGCCCGCGACCCGCCAGAGTCATTCTCCCCGCCAAGGAGCGAGCCAGGGGCGAGATCCAGCAATCGCGCAGCGAGCGCCGGATCCGCCAGATGGTGCTTCGGAGTTTGACCAAGGCGGGTGAGCCCACTGCCAACCGGCACCCATGCGGGAACTGGGTCAAGAAGCCAGATGTCGGCCAACACATCCCGGTAGGCGACGGACGTCGAACGCGCGGGCTTATCGCTCTGTCCTGGGGTGGCGGCGTCCAGGATCTGTGAGTAGCTCGCGGTCGTGGCAGAGGCAGCGGCATAGGCACGCAGCCACGCCAGCATCGCCTCGGGCCGGCGTACCGCTAGCCCTTGGTCGGGAACATCACGGTCCACTGCGTTATGCAAGTAGGAGTCAAGCTGGAATCGCAGAGCGCGTGCGGGCAGGTCACGCATCCCCGGAAAGCCGGAGGCAACGATCTCCTCCACGTAGTCACTCAGCCGCAACCTAGTCGACCCTGCCAATGGTCTCCGGCTTCCAGATAGCAGCTCCCGCAGACTCACCGTGGGCTCGGCGACGCCGCGTTCAGACAACGTCATCGGTCTCATCCGCAGACGCCCGATCCGACCCGCCCCTGAGTGCTCAGTGGCCCCAGCCACTGGGGTCGCACTCCCAGCCAGCAAGAACTGCCCACCGGACCGGTCCCTGTCGACAGAGCGCCGCACGACATCCCACACGGCAGGGACCTTCTGCCATTCGTCCAGCAGGAGCGGGCGAGGATGGGCCAGCAACTGCTCGGGTTCAGCCTCGATTGCCTCCCGGCTCGCCCTCGAATCCAGGCGGACCACATCAGCCACTCGCTGCTCTGCAGTGGTGGTCTTCCCAACTCCCTTGGCGCCGTCGATGGCAAGCGCGGCAAGCGCTCCGAACAGTTCGTCCAGCTCTGTATCCAGGATCCTGCGCGTGTAACCCACCCTCGAATCATACAATGAGCAGAATCTGAATCAGTCAATTAGCAGGACTTGAATCGGTCAATGAGCAGAAACTCGGCTGTCCTGCCGGGCCTCGGTCAGGGTCAAGCGGTGCTGCCCGGAAGAGAAGGGTTTCAGTGTCGTAGTAGGCGTCAGTCAGCCCGACGCGCGCCATACCTATGCGCCGTGCGACCGCCTGCGACGGGAGGTTGTCCGGATGGGTGACTGCGACGACCCTCGGCAGGCCGGCATCCAGCAACGCCTCAAGCACCGCCTGGGCAGCCTCGGTGACGTAGCCATTCCCACAATGCGCCGGGGCCTGCCGCCAGCCGATCTCCACGTCCTTGGGTTCGCCGCATCCAGAGGGAGGGATCGGTTTCACCAGGATCAGCGCGACGGGCGTGCCGGCGTCCGGACCACCACGCAGCTCGACGAGGCTGAAACCCTGCTGCGGATGATCACGAAGGGTCATGAACCGCTGCAGCATGCGGCGGGCGGCGTCATCGTCTGGCGTGTAGGCGGAGGGGATGAAACGCATCAGCGCGGGACTGGTGTGAACCTCTTTGACGAATCCGAGGTCCGTGTCCGCGAACGGGCGCAGGCTCAGCCGAGCGGTCGTCAGGGGAATCATGCCAGCATCACGCCACGGCCGGTTCGTCGTCGCTGTTCGCCGGGGCGGGCTCAGCGACCGGGAGGGACAGGCCTGGTCCGTGGCGGACGGCGAGTCCGTCGGCCACCAGGGAGTCGGCGCAGCGGGCCAGCTGGACACTGTCTGGCCAGGCGAGGTCGATGAGCGGGACCGGCGAAGACGATTCGCGCAGCGCCGCCATGATCCGGCCCCGGCACTGCCGGTCGGTTCCCTCCCAGGACTGCGCCACCCGCGGCGGGCCGTCCCAGGCTGGGTAGCCCCTCGCCCGCCAAGAGCAATGAGCCGCCACGGGGCACGGGCCGCATTTCGGTGATCGCGCGGTGCACACCGTCGCGCCCAGCTCCATCGACGCGGCTGCCCACAGCGCCGCCTGTTCGTCGCCGTCGGGGACGAAACGCCAGCCACGCTCGCGTTCCCCCGCAGTCTCCGAGCGGGCGGGATGCTCCACCCCTTGGTCGATGCGGGCCAGGACCCGCCGCACGTTGACGTCGAGCACCAGGGACCGCCGGCGGTAGGCGAAGGCCAGGACCGCCGCTGCCGTGTAGGAGCCGACGCCGGGTAGGGCCAGCAGGTCGGACTCCGTCTCCGGCAGCTCACCGCCGTGACGCTCCTCGACCGCATCGGCGGCTGCCCGCAGTCGCAGTGCGCGCCTCGGGTAGCCCAGCCGTCCCCAGGCCCGCAGCACCTCGTCCGGCGACGCAGCCGCGAGCGCAGACGGCGTGGGCCAGCGCGTCATCCACGCCTCCCACACCGGCGCCACCCGGGCCGTCGGAGTCTGCTGAAGCATCACCTCGCTGACCAGCACACCCCACGGGGTGACGTCGGACGAACGCCAGGGCAGCGTCCGGGCCGCGGTAGCAAACCAAGCCGTAGCACGCGCCACCACCTCAGCCTCACCACCCGGATACCCCTCACGCATACCCCCACGCTACCCGGCCAGGCAGTACCTGGTCCCTATCGGTAGGCGTCAGCTCGGTGTTCGACGGCGATAATCTCGATGCGTTCGGCAATGCGATAGATGACTCGGTAGTCGCCGCGGCGCGCACTGTGAAGCCCCTCCAGCTCAAAACGAAGCGGCTTGCCAACCCGATATGGATTATCGGCGAGTGGGCCATAGACGAATTCGATGGCAGCCGTCGCCACTTTCTCCGGCAGCCTCCCGAGGGCTCGTCTAGCCGCCGGACGCCATGCGACCTCGTGCGGGGTGGTCATCGACCGAGAGCCGCCAGGATTTCCTCCTTCGACATGACCTCACCCTCGGCAGCCAGGCTCTCCCGGATATCCGCCAGTAGCCTGGGACGCCCCATGACGTCAAGGGTCTCCTCAAGAGAGGCCAGATCATCAGGACTGAGCACCACCGCCGCAGGTCGTCCATGCCGGGTGATCACCACCCGGTCATGCTGGCTCGCCACCCGGTCCACCACCTCAGAAAGATGATTCTTGACCTCCCTGAGAGGCATAGCCTGCTCCATGCTCATGGCCACAAGTGTAGCTATTCCACACCTTGGGGCCCAGGCCCACAGCACGTCTCCGGATGAGGTCGCCGCAACCACTCATCGCGCCGCTCGCCTCACGCACGACACCAGCCAGAGCCGTCTCATCGCTTTACTTAAACCCGTAGCCCCGGACTGTCTACAGTAAGCTGCGTCGACAACTGGCTGGCCAGGAACGAATCCAGGTGTAAGGAGGCTGGAACAGTAGTGCGGACAATCATCATCGCCGTCCTGGTTGTGGTCGTCGCAGGCTACATGATCTTCGACGGCGTGCGGGAGCTCTCGGGTGCCGGGTATATCGCGCCCGGCGGGGAGCTTGGCCCGTGGGCGGGGCTGCTCAGGCGACTCGGCATCGACCCTCACACGCCTGGCGTGGCCATGATGTTCGTCGGCTACGGCATCGCGCTGCTGGGCGCGTTCGCCTACTACCTCACGGGATCGTTCGCGGGCGGCATCGCGCTCATCGTGGTCGCCGTGCTCGGGCTCTGGTATCTGCCATTCGGCACCGTCGGCTGCCTGGTCGTGATCGGCCTCACCCTCTGGGACCTCATCACGAGATAGCGACGGCGGATCCCCCGCAGGCATGTGCTCCCAGCGGGTTTTCCCGCCATGACGCTGGATAGTTATTTGAGCATCATTTCACCCAGGCTACGAACCTCCGAGACACGACACCGGATGCCCCACGGTGACTGCCACGCACCACACCCCGTCTATCCTGGAACGATGCCTATGCACGTCATAACCGGCGACCTCCCGGAGGAACTGGCGGATGAGATCCGCAGCGGCAGCAGCGTCGCGGTCGACACCGAGACGTCGGGGCTTGACTGGCGGCGCGACACCCTGGAGCTCTGCCAGCTTTTCACACCGGCTACTGGCCCCATCCTGATCCGGAGGTCGGAAGCTCGCCCACAAAACCTTGTGGACCTGCTGGAAAACAGCCAGCTGACGAAGGTCTTCCACCATGCGCCGTTCGACCTGCGTTTCCTCGAAGCGACCTGGGGCGCGCGGACATCTCCAGTGTTCTGCACAAAGACTGGTTCCAAACTGCTTGACCCCCAGCTACCATCGTCCGAGCACAGCCTGAAGTCACTGCTGGCCAGGTATTTCGAGATACAGCTGGACAAGGGGTCGGTGCGTGTCAGTGACTGGGCAACCAAGGAGCTATCCCCCGAGCAACTTGAATACGCAGCAGCCGATGTCTCCAGCCTCCTGCGGTTGGCTAGCCTGGAAGCTGAACAGTTGCGGCTGCGCGGGCTGGAAACCGAGTTCGAGGCAGTGTGCGCCTACCTGCCGGTAGACGCACACCTAGAAGTGGCGGGTTTCCCCAACCCCCTCGTCTACTAGCCAATCAGCGGCACCCAGCGTCCCTCAGGGTCGAAGGAGAATCCGCCGGGAACCTGAACATCGAGGTTGAGGACGAGACGCAGGTGATGCGGCGTACCCGGAGGTCCGACCCGGCGCACCGTCGCATGATACGCACCGCCCTCGACGAGGGTGCGCAGACTGGACGACAACGCCCGGGGCACCCAGCCCAGGGGAATGCCCTCGAAGGTCAGCAGAATCGCGTTTTCATCCGCGGAGTTCCCATGCTCGGGCTCCAGGAGCACCAGGTCGCCGACACGCAACTTCTCCAACGCGGCTTCCTGCTGCTCCCGGGTGACGCGAACCTCTCTTCCGGGTAGTCTCAGCGGACCGTCAGGGATATGTCGCACACCGTTCGCCAGAAAGCACGCGACGGCCCGTCCGTCCCTCACAACGGGGACCCGCATGAATTGGAGAGTGTCTCCGACACGGCTCCCACCGGAGTGGACGATCTGCTCCCAGGGGGTCACCTGCTCCTGGTCAGACAGGCCGAGCATCGCCAGATACTCCCCGTAGTCTGGGCGGCTAGGGGACATGACCCGCTGACTGAAAACAGCGGGAATCTGCTGGCTGTCGTACCGCTGATGGAGATCAGCCAGGCCTAGCAGGGGACGGAAGTCACGCATCTCAGCGGCAGCCTGTGTGTAGACGAACGAATAGCCGTTGGCCGTGCGTGAGAACCGGCCGATGGGCACGATCTCACGGGTGTACGGGTGCTGCCACAGCACCAACAGGTCGTCGGCATCCTGTCCAGAGGCTGCTGCCTCGACCCGGTCAAGAACTGCTGCAGATCGCATCTCTGAGCCTCCCTAGGTTGCATTCGAGTAGTCGACTGACGAACGTAGCCGCCACCTCTGACATTCCTGGCACCTGCCCACCACGAAGCACGTCATGCAATGGAGTCAGGTCCAGCATCTCCAGCTGGCAACCCCACCATCTTATGGCCCTAGGCGCAGCCAGCTCAGCTGCCTCGACCGCATGCTCAACCAAAGACTTGGCTGGACGCACATGTTCGAACCGCTGTGCGGTGGCCTTGGCAGCCCATGCCGCCAAAGCAGCATCGCTATCAAGCAGCAAGCACCGCTTATCATCGGTCAGGTTATAGCCAAGAGATCCTCCATGGTCGAAGGATGGCGCAAGACGGTCAGGAACATCTTTGACGAGCGCCCCCAGCACAGCCCAGTTCTCCTCATGCCGGTCCTGATTCGCGACCAGCGCGTCAAGGATCATGAACCCAGCGAAGACATCGAAACCCACACAGCCGTCCGGTCCCTGAAAGCCTTCCGGTGGTGTGACGTCCTGAAGAACATGCTGGATGTTCACCAAGGTGTGCCCAGGACGCCGCACACCAGGACGTGCGGGATCACAGGCCTTTCGCTCGGCGGTGTGCCGGAAATAACCTGGCACCTCTGCAGTCTCCAGAACAACCCCACCATCGTTGAGGCCAAAGCCGTCTGGAATCACAGAGAGCGACAGTGAGCCACGTACACCGCTGCGGACGCACAAGCGTGTCTCCGCGCAGGGAACGCCCAGCAGCAGCGCGACCTGTGTCGCGATCACCTCGGCCCAGTCCTCACCCTGTGGCACCTCGTTGCTCGGAACATGAATGCTCTTGTATAGCCAGAAGGCCCCGGTTTCGGGGTGCACAAGCCAGGCTTGTCTATTCGTTCCAATATACGCGGTCTGCGCTGTCTGCCAGTCGGATACGTCTATGCGATCCCAAACGTCTTCGTTCCTCGACATTCATGTCCTCAGCGTGATGCCAGCCGTAATGCCATAGAGCATATGCGATCCGAGAGCTTCCACATCGCTACTCACCATCGGGAGATCGAGCTCGACGTACACCGCGACTCCGGATGGGACCCATTCGCCGCCGACAACGGCCTTGCTTGAAACGTGGCCGCGCGTCGTGGAACGATGCGACGCACACGAAACGCCGAGCATGACGCAAGAGCCGCACCCCAGCAACGCCATCAACGCACAAGACGGCGATTCGTGAACAGGATCTTGGTCAGGCGCTGTGGATTCCAGTCGGACAAGGCACACGAGTACCCGCTGTCTGTGCGCGAGAACCGGTCGATCGGAATCGATCTCTTGTGTGGGCGGTTGCTGTCACAGCACCAGCAGGTCGTTGATGTCCTGATCGGAGGTCGCCTCCCAGCCTGGTCAGGGACTGCTGCCGATCGCTTCTTCGAGCGTCTCCTCACATGTGTTCACTTCTCCAGCTTTCCTTCCCCCAACTGCTTTCCTCTCACGCTCAAAACAGCTACTGTCATAGCAGGTGCAGACCCTATTTTTGGAGCAAAGATGCTGACCGATGCTGAGATCGCCGCGCAGGCGACAACCAAGCCCATCACCGACATCGCCACCGACGC
>CAKZJI010000393.1 GCA_936941515.1 uncultured Propionibacteriaceae bacterium | reverse complement strand
TCTTCCGTCCCGGGGGAGGCTCGTCCCGTGGGGGCTGGTCAGGTGCTTGCTCCGGTCTCGCGGCCTGAGAAGGAGCCAGGAATACTCAATGCGTTGGGCCAGGCTGTCAAGAATGTGGCGGTTGAGCAGAAGAGCCTTGCGATCGGGGCACTGACTGCTGGCGTGAGGGCACGTCAAGAGCGTGAGGAGCGGGAACGTGAAGAGCGTCTTCGGCAAGCTGAGTGTGCTCGGATGGCTGGAAGGAGGGTGACGAGTGGGAAGTTTGGGGATTCGGAGGTTGAGATATATGAGAACGGGTATGTGCGCGTAGCCGGTCCCAGTGAAGGTGGGCGTTCGTGTTGGATGGACGAATCGACTCCTTATGAGAATCTGATCTCCATATCTTTCGAGCGTCCTGATAGGGGCAGCTCTGGGGTGGCTGGAGCGGCGGGTGTGCCTTCGGTTGCGACAGCTGGCACCGCGGTCAAGGTGGTGTCGATGATCGCGAAACGCCATCCTGTAGGAATGGCAGTTTCGGGTGGCATTGGCCTTGCTGCTGCCGGGGCTGGTACGGTCGCTAAGATCATATCGGCGAAGGCTGTTCTGACTATTACCACTGATCAGAGAGTTCATGTGCTGACGAATCAGACGAAGCATCCGACAACGGGCCTTCCGATGCCCAGAAAAGATCATGAAAGTGTTGGTGCCGTCCTGGAACAAACGGGCAACTCGGTCCTGACCGCCCTGGGGCGTGGCCCTGTGTCGCTGAGTGCTCCTGCTCTGCCCTCCGGTCAGGTCGAGCCGCCTCAGAGGGTGAGTGCTTCGCCCGTGTCCACTGTGGATGTGACTGCGAGTCTGCGCGATCTGGCTCAGCTGCACAATGAAGGTGTCCTCGATGATGAAGAGTTTCTCGAGGCCAAGCGCCAGTTGCTGGGGAAGCTCTAGGGCTGTCGTCGTATCACGCTGTCGGCCAATGCCGACGACAGCGCCCATGCGGTGAGGCCGGGCCTGCCTATCGAGGACTGCGATCCTCGTCGAGGACGTACGTATCCCGCAGATGACTGGGATTCCCCCTCAGTGGTTTGCTTGAGGAATCAGTTCTCGTGGCGAAAGGACGTCCTCGATCCGGCTGGGTGCTGCGCATGATGCATGACTTTGGGGCCGGCCACCACCTGGTGGCCGGCCCCAACTTCGTGTTGGCGGGTGCTCCGCGCCCCTGCGTCCTACAGGGCCGACCGGGCTCGGGCGCGCCCGACGGCCACGGCGACGGAGAAGATCGCGACGGCGAACAGGGCGCAGATGCCGCAGTCCACCAGCAGGGGGCCAATGACGGCGGCGGACATGGAGGTCGCCTCGTACGCCCCGGAGATCGCTCGGTCCGCCCAGTAGCCGGGCGTGAGCCTCGCCGCCCGGGCGAGCGAGTCGGGCAACCACTCGATGGGCACCCACGCCCCACCCAGGAAGGACAGGGCCATGCCGCCGATGTTGGCGACCGCGTTGGCCGCGTGCTGGCCCAGACCGATCTGCCCCATGAGGAATCCGAGCGAGACCGCCACGAGCGTGTAGCTGCCCAGGGCCGCTGCGACCACGCCCAGGAGCGGTGCCG
>CAKZJI010000392.1 GCA_936941515.1 uncultured Propionibacteriaceae bacterium | reverse complement strand
GCCCCGGCGGCCGTGGCGGCACGCAGGGTGCCTTCGGGCGCGGCGGCGGTCGCAACAAGCAGCGCAAGAGCAAGCGCGCGAAGCGGCAGGAGTTCGAGCAGATGCAGGCGCCGTCGATCGGCGGTGTCATCGTCCCCCGGGGCGACGGCTCGACGGTCGTCCGCGTCCGTCAGGGTGCGTCCCTGACCGACTTCGCCGACAAGATCAACGCCAACCCGGCCTCGCTCGTCACCGTGCTCTTCAACCTCGGTGAGATGGCCACGGCCACGCAGTCGCTCGACGAGGAGACCTTCCAGCTCCTCGGCGCCGAGCTCGGCTACGACATCCAGATCGTGTCGCCGGAGGAGGAGGAGCGCGAGCTCTTCGGCCAGTTCAACATCGACCTCGACGCCGAGGCCGAGGGCGAGCGTTTGGCCGAAGAGCGCGAACGGCTGGCCCGTGATGTCCACGACCTGGTGGGGCATTCGATCACGGTGGCGACCCTGAGACTGCAGCTGGCGGAACGGCTGTTTGACAGTGACCCGGACCGAGCTCGTGCTGAACTTGCCCGGACCCGAGAATTCCTACAGGAGGCGCATGGGGAACTCCGACGAAGTATCACCGGCCAACAGGAACGCTCTCTAGTCAATGAGGTGGACCGGGTGGTTGATGCGTTGCATTCAAGCGGAGTTCAGGTCGATGTGAAAGGATCCCCTGAGCTGGTCCGAGGCCCGGTCGCCCTGGTTCTCGGGTGGGTGCTGAGAGAGGCGGCGACCAATGTGCTGCGGCATGCGAATGCGAGACGAGTCAGGATCTGCTTCGAACCGCACGGCTTCTCCATGATCGATGATGGGGATGGCCCCGGTCAGGGAAAGGGGAGCGGAATACCCGGCATGCGGCAGCGGGTGGCTGCGAGCGGCGGCGAGTTTCACTTCGGCCCGGCGGCGATGGGAGGCTGCGAGGTGAGGGTGACGTGGTGATCCGCGTGCTGCTGGCTGATGATCAGGATCTCATACGAGGCGCCCTGGCGGCGCTGCTTGAACTTGAACCGGACATCGATGTCGTGGCTCAGGTCGGTCGTGGTGACGAGGTTCTCGCTGCTGCCCGGGAGGCCCGGGCGGAGGTGTGTCTGATTGACATCCAGATGCCGGGGGTGGACGGAATCGAGGCTGCCAGGCAACTGCGTGATCAACTGCCGGGAGTCCGGGTGGTGATGGTGACGACCTTTGACAGGCCGGGATACCTGCGTCGTTCGCTGGAGGCTGGGGCCATTGGATTTGTGGTCAAGAACACGCCGGCGGCGGAACTCGCTGAGATAGTGCGACGAGCTCATGCAGGTCTGCGCACCATTGACCGCGAGCTGGCGCACGATGTCCTGTTCACCCTTCCCAACCCGCTGACCACCCGTGAGCAGGAGGTACTCCAGTTGGCGGCCTCCGGGGAGCCTGTGGCTCAGCTGGCGAGGAAGCTGTTCCTATCCCAGGGCACGGTGCGCAACCACCTGTCGAATGCCATCGGCAAGACGGGGGCAGCGAACCGTATGGAGGCCGTCAGGATCGCAACCGAGCGTGGCTGGCTGTGACCCCTGTTTCTGCCGCGTATTAGAATTCCCGCCATGGCAGGGCGGATCAACGACGAGGATATCGCGCTGGTCCGGCAGCGCTGTCGCATCGACGACGTGGTACGTGACTACGTCGCTCTGCGGTCCGCTGGTGGTGGGTCTTTGAAGGGCCTGTGTCCCTTCCACGATGAGAAGACCCCGAGCTTCACCGTCACTCCGGCTCGTGGGTTCTTCTACTGCTTCGGGTGCGGTGAGGGTGGAGACGTCATCACCTTTCTGCAGCGCCACCAGAATCTCAGTTTCACCGAGGCTGTACAGTCCCTGGCGGACCGAGCCGGGATCGTCCTGCGCATCATCGACGACGGCCAGAGCCCGAGTCAGCCACCCGGGCAGCGCAAACGGGTTCTGGAGGCCAATGCTGCCGCCCAGGAGTTCTTCGCCTCGCAACTGGCCTCCTCGGAGGCGATCACCGCCCGTCAGTTCCTGGACCAGCGTGGCTTTGATCGTGCCATCGCCGAACGGTTCATCCTCGGCTATGCCCCGCGAGGTGGTCAGGCGCTGCGTCAGGCGCTGCGCGCCAAGGGCTTCGATGACGCGACGCTGAAGGCTGCCGGCCTGATCCGTGACGGAGGCCGGGACTTCTTCGTCGGCCGGCTGCTGTGGCCCATCCGGGATTCAGCCAGTGCTGTGCTGGGATTCGGGGCCAGACGCATCCACGACGATGATCGTCTGCCAGCCAAGTACATCAACACCCCAGAGACCCTTGTGTACAAGAAGTCCCAGGTTCTCTACGGCCTCGACCTGGCCCGGCAGAGCATCGGGAAACGCGCCCAGGCCGTGGTCGTCGAGGGCTACACCGATGTGATGGCCGCTCATCTGTCAGGGGTTGACACCGCTGTTGCCAGCTGCGGGACAGCCTTCGGTGAGGAGCACGCCCGCCTGCTGCAGCGGTTGCTCGGAACCCACGACGGGCTTCATGGGGAGGTGGTTTTCACCTTCGACGGAGATGCCGCAGGACAGAAGGCCGCACTCAAGGTCTTCCAGGGAGACCACAACTTCACTGCCCAAACCTATGTCGCCGTCGAGCCCTCCGGGCTGGATCCCTGCGATCTGTGGCTCCGCGACGGTGAGGCAGCGGTCCGGGAACTGGTGAGCAGGCGCATCCCGATCTATCGATTCGTCATGTTGAACATCCTCCGGGGATACGACCTGGATCGGGC
>CAKZJI010000391.1 GCA_936941515.1 uncultured Propionibacteriaceae bacterium | reverse complement strand
GGGCGGTGGACGCGACGGTGTGGGGTTCATCGTGGATGAAGAAGGTGCCGTCACCCGCGTCTCGCCCAGGGGCACCCAGTTCACCACCGAGTCCGCGGGCCATATCGACGGCGGGGTCTCCTCCGAGACCCAACTGACCGTGGCCGAGCACGAGGTGGTGGCCGTTGATGCCGGCCGGGTGCGCACCACCGGCAGGTCCATCGATGTTCCCCAAGCTGATGGCGCAGCCCGCGCCCAGCTGCCGAGCCTCACCGAGGGCCAGGTGAGCATCGCCACCGCTGAATCGCTCATCACCGTCCCCCTGGCAGGCGGCTCCCCGAAGACCACAGAGGTTCCCCGAGGGGAGCCAGCCGCCCCCGCAGACGTCGCAGGCTGCGTCTACGGGGCCTGGGGAGGCTCCGGTGCCTACGTCCGCGACTGCGCGGGCGATGGTGACGACCTGAACGCCGTCAACGACACGCTCGCCGCAGCCAAGACCCCCACCTTCCGCATCAACCGTGACATCGTCGTCATCAACGACGCCACCGGCAACATCTACCTGCCCAATGAGGGCATGAAGCTCGTCAGCAACTGGGAGCTCATCAAATCCCAGGTTCAAGAGCAGGAGAAGGAGACCGAGGAGCAGTCCGACGACGAGGTTCGGCGTGAGCAGCCCGTCGACAACCAGGATCAAGTGCCGCCCGTCGCCACCGATGACGAGTTCGGTGCCCGCCTCGGCACCTCCACGACCCTGCCGGTGCTCCTGAATGATGTTGACCCCGACGGCGACGTGCTGACCGTGAAGCTGGCGGACTCTCCCGACGGAGTGCAGGTCACCCCCGGACGAAACGGCCGTTCAGCGCAGATCTTCCTTCCAGCCGACCAGACCACGCCGGTGACCTTCACCTACCAGGCCTTCGACGGCCAGGACGTCTCCAACCCCGCCACCGTCACCGTCACCCCACGACCTGCGGCGGACAACTCACCGCCCCAACGGGAACGCGACAACATCGTCAGCATGTCGGAGCAGGCCGCTGTCGAATACTCGGCGCTGCCAGACTGGGTGGACCCTGACGGCGACCCCATCTACCTGGTCAACGCCGTCGGCGACGCTGGGATGCAGGTCACCTTCCGGCAGGACGGCTACCTGTCCCTGCGTGACAACGGCACGCTCGGACCCGGAAACCGGAAGGTGCAGATCACCGTCTCCGACGGCAGGCAGGAGAGAACTGAGGAGCTGCAGGTGCAGGTCGCGCCCGGATCCACGAACCTGCCGCCGGTGGCGAACGCCGACCACTACGTCGTCAACCTCGGCGAGGAGGTGGTGCTGCGGCCCCTGAGCAACGACTCGGACCCCAACGGCGAACCCCTGCAGCTCTCCGAACTCGGCCAGCCCGCCGCAGACGAGACGCTGCAACCCGACTTCGAGCAGGCGACGGCGCTGTTCAGCTCCACCCGGGCAGGCACCCACGAACTGAGCTACAAGGTCTCCGACGGCCCCAACATCGCCGAGAGCCGCGTCCGGATCGATGTGCTCGACCCGGCTGCCGCCTCCAGAACACCGAGCGCTGAGAATGATCTGGCGCTGCTGCCGGAGAACTCCTCCGTGGTGGTGGATGTGCTGGAGAACGACACCGACCCGGCGGGCGGGGTGCTTGCGGTGAGGTCACTGTCAGTGGAGGAGGGTCAGGGCCTGAACGTCGAGGTCATCAACCACTCGTCGCTGCGCATCTCAGCGCCCGCGGGACTCAACGAGTCCCAGAGCTTCACCTACACCGTCTCCAACGGCGCTGAGTCTGCGACGGCGACGGTTCTGGTGCTCCCCCAGCCGCCCAAGGCCACCAACCAGCCGCCCGTGGCCGTCGACGACCAGGCGACGGTGCGGGCCGGGGACATCGTCACCATTCCGGTGCTGGGCAACGACTACTCGCCGACGGACCTCGACCTGAGCGTCGATCCTGCCGTCGAGACGCGCGACGAGGGAGTGGGGGAGGCGTTCGTCTCCGGTGACCTGGTGCGTTTCAGGGCGGGCCAGAGCCCGGGGACGGTGAACCTCGTCTACACCACCACAGACTCCGCCGGGAACCGTGCCAGCGCGAAGATCACCGTGACCGTGCGGGGCCTCGACGCTGGAAACCAGAAACCCAACCCGGTGCCGGTCACCGCCCGCGTGTTCTCGGGATCGGAGGTCGACATCGCGGTGCCGCTCGACGGCGTGGACCCCGATGGCGACTCCGTCGAACTCATCGAGGGCGCCTCCGTTGGCCCGACCCTCGGCAGCGTGCAGGTCAAGGGAGGTCACCTCGCCTACACGGCGCCACGTGGCGTCAACGGGACCGACACCTTCACCTACCAGGTCAGGGACCGGTTCGGGGACATTGGGGAGGGCAAGATCCGGGTCGGTGTGATTCCCCCGCCGGACAGCAACCAGCCGCCCGTCGCGGTTCCCGATCAGATCACTGTCCGTCCCGGTCAGCGTTTCGACCTTCCGGTCACCAAGAACGACGTTGATCCTGATGGCGACACGGTCAAGGTCATCAAGGACTCAGCCCGCCCCCTCGGGTCGTGGAGGACTGACCTTGAGGTCGTCAGACAGGATGTGCGGGTCGTCGCGCCCACAGAGGAGGGCAGCTACCAGTTCTCCTATGCGATCCGCGATGGCGGCGGGGCCACCGTCACCGGATACGGCACCATCCTGGTGGACCAGAATGCGCCGCTGCTGCCGCCCGTTGCCGTCGACGACCGCGTCGCCATGGCCGATGCCTTCCGCAACAGCGAGGTGGAGGTGCCCGTCCTGGAGAACGACGAGGACCCCGACGGGGCTCGCGACGACCTGACGGTCACGGTGGCGGAACCGGCCAGGGTCACCGAGGGCGGGAAGGTCGTCGTGCCGCTACGTGAGGATCCGCAGGTGCTGCTGTACACGCTCACGGACAAGGATGGCAATTCGGCCCAGGCCGCGATTTTCGTGCCCGGGACCAGGCACCTGGCCCCGACGCTCGACCCGGAGCAGCTGCCCGCCAAGGCCAAGAGCGGTGAGCCGTTGCAGATTGACCTGTCGAAGTATGTGCTCACCCGCCCCGGTCACGAGGCCAAGGTGACGTCAGCCGACTCCGTGACCGCCGCCTCCGGCGTCTGGACCGGTGGGCCAGACCAAGGCCTCAAAGTCGTCAGCGACACCATCATCGAGTTCACCCCCGATCCGGCATTCAACGGGCCGACCTCCGTCACCTTCGGGGTGCACGACGGCGCGAGCCTGGATGACTCGGACGGTCTGCGCGCCACCCTGACCCTGCCCATTGAGGTCGTCAGCTCGGGGCGGACCCCGCCGGTGCTGCGGCCCACGCCCGTGGATGTGGCCTCCGGTGAGTCCCCCATCAATGTCTCGCTGGGGGATATGGTCACAGACCCTGATGAGGGTGACAACGAGCGGATGACCTATCAGCTGCTGTCGGCGTCCCCCGAGTTCGACGTCAGCGTCTCCGGGCAGCAGATGAGGGTGTCCGCGAAGTCCGGCACTGCCCCGGGAACGGCTGGAGCCGCCGTCGTCCAGGTCCATGACGGCAGCACAGATCCCCAGGAGATGAGCATCCCGCTCAACGTGGTGACCTCAACGCGCCCGCTGCTGTCCATCGCCGAGCTGACCGAGCAGGAGGGGCGGGTCGGCCAGACGAAGACGTTCGACCTGACCCAGGCGATCACCAACCCCTTCGAGGACAGCGGAGGCGAGGTCACCATCCTCTATCCGCAGGTCACCCAGGGATCGGCCACCGTCACCGGCTCTGGGATGGAGCTGAACGTCACCCCGAATGCAACCGGCAGTGTCGTGGTGGCCTATGTCGCTCAGGACGCCACCGGTGATGCGTCGCGGCAGGTCACCGGTCAGGTCTCCATCACCGTCAAGGACAGGCCATCCCCGCCCACGAACCTGACTGCCAAGTCAGATGTCTCCGGCACTGTGGAGCTGTCATGGACGCAGGGTGATCTGAACGGCGGTGCCCTGCGGAACTTCACGGTCGCCTGGAACGGCGGCTCCCAGAACTGCCAGGCGGTGACGAACTGCCGCGTCACAGGCCAGCAGAACAACGTCGACTACAGCTTCACCGTCTCGGCGGTCACCGAGGCTGGAACCTCCGACCCCTCAGCCCCGGCGTCGGCACGGCCCGATGCCAAACCCAACCAGCCCGCAACGCCCACCACCAAGTTCGGCGACCGGGTGATCGACCTCAGCTGGCCCGCCACCACCGTCCCCGACGGCGGCTCCCCCGTGACCCAGTACAAGATCCAGGTCAGCCCCGGCATCAATGGGCAGACGGAGTTCACCACCGCGGACACCAGCTGGCAGGCAACGGGCCTCAGCAACGGCACCGCCTACCGATTCCGCATCCAGGCGCTGAACCGGTACGCGGAGGGCAATGTCGCACGCGAGTCGGAATACCTGTGGAGCGACTACTCGGCTCCGGAGATCCCGGCAGGGGCGCCTGCCGGGCAGGGGGCTCCCACGGTGAGCAAGAACCAGGCCTCCGGTGCGACGCCCAGCGCCACCGTCAGCTGGGGCGCGCCCAGCGACGCCAATGGCGACCGCAGCCTCGTCTATGAGCTGCGGGAGTCCGGATCCGGTGAGGTCAAGTACTCAGGATCTGCCACCAGCACGACCGTCACCATGGGAGTCAGCTCCGAGGACAAGACCTTCCAGGTGCGCTCCAGCAACAAGTCAGGTCTGTGGAGCGACTGGTCGCCGGCATCGAATGCGGTGCGGGCGTTCCAGCCGCCGGGTGCGCCGGCAGGCTTCTCGCTGACACCCACCGGCGTGTCGAATCAGGTCAGATTCTCCTTCTCCGGGGCCGACGGCAAGGGCGCGAGGGCTGAGGAGATCCGCTACCGCTGGTCGGCGGGCGGAGCCTCCGGGTTCGTCGGCAGCGGGGAGACCATCACCCATGGTGCCTTCGTCAACGGCCGTGATGTGACGGTCACCCTGACGGCTGTTGCGACGGTGAACGGCGAGACCGCGGAGGGTGAGTCCGCGACGGCCACCGTCAACGCCTATGCGCCACCCGCAGCCCCGGTCGTCACTGCCTCCGGCTCCTATCGCCGGGTGAACTACAGCTGGACCCAGGATCCCAACTCAGGGGGACGTCCGTCGACGATCACCACCTCTGCCGGTGAGAGCAGCGGCGCTGCCAGCGGCGGCGGGGGGCAGGACGTCGACTTCGGCACCCAGGCCTGCATCACGGTCACGGCAACCAACTCGGAGGGGCAGAGCACCAGCACCCAGGCCTGCGGGAAGAGCTGGGATGCGCCCCACGTCACTGACCTTCACGGGCCAGCCCTCGGAGCTGGGGATAACTGCCCATACGCCTCCTGCAATCAGTACCATGTGCGGCTGGAGCGGTGGAGGCCGAACTCCCAGGTGACGTGCACACTCGAATACGGCGGCTACACGGAGACGGGAACCCTCAGCGTCAATCAGGACGGCTACTTCGAGGGCCGGTTCCAGAGATGGTACATAGACACCGGATTCGGGGCCGGCAGGAACCTGACCGGCGACTGCACACAGCAGTGACAGAGAGGACAGAGAACGCAGATGACAGTCACGCCTGAGCATGCTGCCTGGTTCGCGGACACCTTCGCGAAGATCGTCGACAACGTCGGTCAGGCTCTGCTGGGCAAGGCCCCCGTGATCCGGTTGGCGCTGACCTGCCTGCTCTCCGAGGGGCATCTGCTGCTGGAGGACGCCCCGGGCACCGGCAAGACGGCCCTGGCCCGCGCCATCGCCGCGTCGGTGCAGGGCACCCACAGCCGCATCCAGTTCACCCCCGATCTGCTTCCCTCCGACATCACCGGCATCACCATGTATGACCAGGAGAAGGGGCAGTGGGACTTCCACAAGGGCCCGATCTTCGCGTCGATCGTGCTGGCCGACGAGATCAACCGGGCCTCGCCGAAAACCCAGTCCGCGCTGCTGGAGGTGATGGAGGAGGCGATGGTCACCGTCGACGGGGTGCGCTACTCCGCGGGTCGTCCGTTCATGGTGATCGCCACCCAGAATCCGGTGGAGCAGGCCGGAACCTACAAGCTTCCCGAGGCCCAGCTGGACCGGTTTTTGATGAAGACCTCCGTCGGCTACCCCGGCCGTGACGCGGCCCGGAAGGTGCTGGCCGAGTCTGCGCAGCCGGACCGCTCCAAGAATCTGAGCCCCGTCATCTCGCAGCAGGCCATTGCCGAGATGTGCGACCTGGTGCGGGACAACTACGTCGATGACGCCATCCTCGACTACGTCCAGGACCTGGCCGAGGCCACCCGCAACGACCCCGACACCTCCATGGGCGTCTCGACGCGCGGCGCAATCGCCATGGTGCGTGCAGCCCGGGTCTGGGCGGCAGCCCACGGCCGCAACTTCGTGATCCCTGACGATGTCAAGGAGCTAGTGGCCCCGGTGTGGACACACCGCATCATCATGTCCCCGACGGCCACCTTCGGCGGATCGTCGGCGCAGAAGGTCGTCGCGCGGGTCCTGAGCACCGTGCCCAGCCCGGCGAATCAGGCTGGCTGACCCTGTGAGGTTGCGGAACCTGGGGGAAGCGGCTGTGGCCCTGCGGGATCGGGTGCGGCGCACGGATCTCGTGTCCGCCGTCACCCCACTGGGCTGGGGCGTTGCCGGGCTCGGTGCGGTGTGTGCCGTCGTCGGCTGGCTGTGGGGGTGGCTGGAGTTCCGGGCGTTGGGGTTTCTCGCTCTGGCGTTGGTTGCCGTCGCGGTGCTGCTGACCCTGCGTCGCGTCACCCATGACGTGACGCTTGAGCTGCATCAGCCGCGTGTGAAGGTGGGAGAGCCGGGCCTGGGACGGGTGTGGGTCCGCGGCCAGCGCGCGGGATCGCCCGCGGCCGCCATTGAGCTTCCCGTCGGTCGTGTCGTCGCCCGGTTCCGGGTGGCTGCGTTGGGCGCCGACGACTCCCATGAGGAGCTGTTCTCCATCCCCACGCGGCGGCGCGGCGTGATCCCCGTCGGGCCGGTGCGTGCTGTGCAGGCCGACCCGGTGGGTCTGATGCGCCGCACCAGGGAGCTGACGCCCCCGCAGGAGCTGTTCATCCACCCCAAGGTGGTGATGGTGGAGGCCACCGCCATCGGCTTTCTCAAGGACGTTGAGGGGGTCACCACAGCCAACCTGTCCAGCTCTGATGTCAGCTTCCACGCGCTGCGTGAATACGTTCCCGGTGACGATCGCCGCTCCGTCCACTGGAAGACCACTGCCCGCACCGGCCGACTCATGGTGCGTCAGTTTGAGGAGACGATGCGGGCGCACCTGCTGCTGCTGCTGTCGACGGTGCGTCGCGACTATGCCACCGACGACGACTTCGAGGCCGCGCTGTCGGCTGCCGCGTCGCTGGGCCTTGCCGCGCTGCGGGAGGAACGGCAGGTCTCGTTCTACACCTCTGCCGGTCGGGTGATGTTCCCCACGGGTGTGGGGCTGCTCGACGAGCTGTGTCGCGTGGAGCTGGCGGACGATGGAGCCAGCCTGCGGGAGCTGGCGCTGCTGGCGGGAAATGAGGCCTCGGGGATCTCCGTCGCCGGATTTGTCACGGGCGGAACCGACCCGGTGGAGTTGCGCGCCGCGCAGTTGGTGTTTCCCCCACAGATCAGAACTTTTGCGCTGCGCAATCAGTCGGACCTGCCGCTTGCCCGTCATCAGGTGGGGGACATCACGGTGCTGGACCTGCCTGATGTGGAGGAGCTTCCGAGGGTGCTGGGGAGCCTGACATGAGGGGATCGGTGGCCCGGGCGCTGGGGATGTGGGCGCTGCTCGTCCCCGGAGTTGTCGCGCTGCAGCCGGCCTTCGGAGGCTGGCAGGGGTTCGTTCCCGGCATTGTGGGCATCACCGTGGGTGTCGCTGTGGGCTGGGTCACGGCCCGGTTCCGGCTGTCGGCGGCGTTGACGGTGCTCGCGACCACTTTCGCCTACCTGCTGCTCGGTGGCGCGGTGGCTCTGCCCCGCACCACCGTCGCCGGTTTCATCCCCACGCTGGAGACGCTGCGTCGCCTGGTGCTGCTCACGGTCCAGGGCTGGAGGGATCTGCTGACCATAGCCACCCCGGCGGGCGACTTCACGGGTCCCGCGGTCGTGCCGTGGCTGTCGGGGCTGCTGGCCGGTGTGGTCGCCACCACCGTCGCCTTGAGGTGGCGGGCCGTGTTCTGGCCTCTGCTGATGCCACCTGTCTTCCTGGGGTTCAGCATCGCCTTCGGGGTGCGGACTGCGCCCACGGCGCTGTGGCTTGGGGCTGCGCTGGGGCTGGGAATGGTTGCGTGGGTGTGGCTGCATCAGCTGGCGGCTCAGCGCAGTGACAATGCCGACATTCTGGTCAATCGCCGGGCTGACGCGACGCATGTCGCGCGTCAGGCGGTGGCCGCCGCAGTGATCCTGGGGTTGGCCGCCACGGGCGCTGTCGGGGCCACCGCCGCGACGGGTGCCCGAGCTGACCGGCAGGTGCTGCGCGACCGGATCGCCCCGCCTCTTGATCTGCGGAACTATCCGTCGCCGCTGATGCGCTACCGGCTGATGGAGCTGGACCTCAAGGACACGACGCTGTTCACGGTGACCGGCATGCCGGAGGGTGCGCGGCTGCGGCTGGCGGTGATGGACCGCTACGACGGGAACGTGTTCAACGTGTCCCAGCAGGCCAACCAGTACCTGCGCACCGGACGTGCCGTGTCCCAGGATGTTGAGGCCAGCGCAGACCTGTCCGTCGAAGTGGCCGAGTACTCCGACGTCTGGGTGCCGCAGGCCGGTGTCCCGAGCTGGCTGGAGTTCCTGGGTGAGCGCTCCGTCAAACTGTCTGAGGGGGCTTACCACAACCGCACT
>CAKZJI010000390.1 GCA_936941515.1 uncultured Propionibacteriaceae bacterium | reverse complement strand
CCAGCCGTCCCGAGGCGTGTCCTCCCTCCTCGGGCGTCGGATGCTCGGGCACATCGGCGGGGGGCATCAGCTGGGACTCGGCCTCGTTTGCCTGCTGCGCCTCCCAGTCGGCTTTGACCTGCTCGACGAAATCCTCGCGTTCCTCCTGGGGTGGGGCGGTGGCGGTGTCCGGTTCGAGGCGGGTGCGGGGCAGGGCATAGACCGCCTGCGTCTGCAGCCAGTTGATCAGCTGCTCCCGGATCAGGCAGCGCAGATCAAATAGTTTGCTGGAAGTCTCCGCCGAGACCACCGCGCGGATCCGCACCGAGCCGCCTGTCGCATCCGTGACCTGCAATCCGACGGTGCGGCCATCCCACAGGTCGGTGTTCTTCACGAGGCGCAGCAGCTCAATGCGCATGGCCTCCACCGGTACCAACCAGTCCAGGTCGAATTCAATGGTCCCCAACCTTTTCGGCTCTTCCCGAGTCCAGTTCTCGAATGCCTTTGTGGTGAAAAGCGTCGAGGGCATGATCCATCGACGCTCGTCCCAGCTTTTCAACACGACGTAGGTGAGGGTGATCTCCTCAATGGTGCCGTGGTTGCCGTCGGCGACGACGATGTCCCCGACGCGCAGGGAACCCGTGAAGGCGATCTGGATGCCGGCGAAGACGTTCGTGAGCGACGACTGCGCCGCCAAGCCGGCGACCAGTGAGGCGATACCCGCGGAGGCCAGCAGGGAGGTTCCGATGGCCCGGAACTGCTCAAAGGTCAGCAGCGCCCCGGCCATGGCGCTGATCCATGCCACACCGATCAGCACACGTGTGATCACCTGCATTTGCGTGCGGACGCGCCTGTAGTGCGGGGTTTCCCTGGCGTTCCTTTTCCGGGCGATGACGGCGTCCTGAACGGTCTTGATGATTCCCGTCATTCCGTAGGCCGCAGCGAAGATCATCACGATGAGGAAGGTGTGCTCAAAGGTGCCCCGCCACGGAGGTGCGGCATGCCATGACGTGGGTGTGGTGGCGATCAGCACCCCCAAGCCGGTGCCGAAGATGGTCAGGATGACACGCTGGGGCAGTCTCAGATTCCGGCTGAGGAAGTTCAGGTTCTTGTCGCGTCGCGCCAGCTGCCTCATGATGATCGTCAGGACCACTGACAGCACGAGTCCAGCCAGGAACCCGGCGGCGGCGTATCCGAGGATCGTCAGCAGATCAAGGGCGACCTCAGTGGCGGTTTCGTCGGCGGGAAGCATGTGGACAACGGTAGTCGCTGCGTCTGTGCACCAGCTCTCAGCTGCGTTTTTGGATGCTGGCCCACTCGTCGCGCAGCCCCACGGTGCGGTGGAACAGCAGGGGAGTGTGCTCATCGGCCGCGAAGTACCCGAGCCGCTCGAACTGCACCACCTCGCCTGGCGTGACCTCTCCGAGCGCAGGCTCCACCTTCGCGTTTGTCAGCAGCTCACGGGAGTTTGGGTTGAGGTCGTCCAGCGGCTCGCCGGTGCGCTCCCCGGGGGCCTCGGTGGTGAACAGCCGCTCGTAGAGCGCCACGGTGGCGTCGAGGGCGTGCGGTGCGGAGACCCAGTGCATGGTGGACTTCACCTTGCGACCGTCAGGTGCGGTGCCACCCCGGGATGCGGGATCGTAACTGCATCGGACCTCAATGATGTTGCCGTCGGCCTCTTTGACAACCTCCCTGGCGGTGATCAGATAGGCCCCGCGCAGGCGAACCTCCCGACCGGGGGAGAGCCGGAAGTACTTGGGTGGCGGGACCTCCCGGAAATCATCCTGCTCAATCCACAGCTCACCGGTGAACGGCACCTTGCGGGTGCCGTCGGCCGGATTCTCGGGGTTGTTCGTCACCTCAAACCAGTCGACGACGGGGTTACCCTCGGAGTCAGTGGGCCAGCCCTCCAGTACTAGCCTGAGGGGACGTGTGACGGCCATGCGACGCTGCGCCGTCGCGTTCAGCTCTCGGCGAACATAAGACTCCAGCTCCTCAATGGCCTTGCGGGAATTTGTGCGCGTGGTGCCCACCTCGCGGCAGAACGCCCTGATCGCCGTTGCCGGATAGCCGCGACGGCGCAGTCCGCTCAGTGTGGGCATCCGGGGATCGTCCCAACCATCGACGACTCCGTCGGCGACGAGCCGGGCCAGGCGTCGTTTGCTGGTCACGGTGTGCGTCAGCTCCAGGCGGGCGAACTCGTACTGGTGTGGGGGAGCGGTGACCTCAAGCTGCTCTAAGAACCAGTCGTAGAGGGGACGATGGGACTCGAACTCCAGGGTGCACAGCGAATGGGTGACGCCCTCAATGGCGTCGGACTGGCCGTGGGCCCAGTCGTAAGTTGGGTAGATGGACCAGGTGTCTCCGGTGCGGTGATGTGCCATGTTGCGGATGCGGTACATCACCGGATCACGCAGCTGCATATTCTCGTGCGCCATGTCGATCTTCGCGCGCAGTACCCGTGAGCCGTCGGGGAACTCCCCGGCGCGCATCCGTGCGAAAAGGTCCAGGTTCTCTGCAACGGTGCGGTCCCGGAACGGCGAGTTCACACCGGGTGTTCCGAAGGAGCCCCGGGTGGCGGAGATCGTCTCACCGTCCTGGTCATCGACATAAGCCAGCCCTTTGCGGATCAGGAACACCGCCCAGTCGTGAAGCTGCTCGAAATAGTCGGAGGCGTGGCGGACATCAGCGGGCTCGTAGCCCAGCCAACGGATGTCCTCGATGATGGAGGAGACGTACTCCTCCTCTTCCGTCTCCGGGTTGGTGTCGTCAAGGCGCAGCATGCAGGTGCCACCGAAGTCCTCGGCGGTGCCGAAGTCCACGACGATGGCCTTCGCGTGGCCGATGTGCAGGTGGCCGTTCGGCTCAGGTGGGAACCGGGTCTGCACTTTGCCACCGTACGTGCCTGCTTCGTTGTCGCGGCGGACCGCGTCGGTGATGAAGTTGCTGGGGATGACCGGTTCGCTCATGGCTCAAAAAGCTATCATCTTCTTCCCTTGCCTTTGGGGCTCAGCCCAGCCACATGGAGAGCAGCCAGAGGAGCACCAGGATGGGGGAGATCAGTAGCACCGCAGTGGTTCCCAGCACCAGGATGAGCGCTGTGATCCAGTAGCGGATGGTGGCTCGTCGCACCTGCTCCCGGTTGTCGATGGTGCGCCGCAACAGTGCCAGGTTCTTCACGTTTGAGCGCCATATCGCATCGAAAAAGGGGCCGATGAGGGGAATGTTGCCCAGGAACCAGTTAAATCCGTAGTTGCCCAGCATCCTCATCAGAACCGGGATTGGCGCCCTCAGGCGAATCGCATCCAGCAGAATCGTGCATCCCAGTGCCGTCGCCACAACCGTTCCAGCCCCGGGGATGAGGGCCAGCAGCGGGTCCACCCCGAAACGGAAACCGGTGCCGGGGACCCGGAAGGCCTCGTCCAACCAGAACGTGAAATGACGACTCACCGGGGATGGCGCATTTTCCGGGTCCGGAAGCTCCCGGCTGGCTGACAGTGCCTGTCGCCTCTTCTGTTCTGCCATCACCCGTCCAGGATGCCATGAACTGGGAGCCCTGGGCAGCCGATAGGCTGGGCCCACTATGACTGACATCGCTCCAGCCCGCACCCGAGTGGCTCCCTCACCGACGGGGGACCCGCACGTCGGCACTGCCTTCATGGCGCTGTTCGACAAGGCCTGGGCCGCCCGCACCGGTGGCTCCTTCGTGCTGCGCATCGAGGACACCGACCAGAATCGGCTAGTGGAGGGCAGCGAGCAGCAGATCTACGACTCGCTGGACTGGCTCGGCCTGGGACCCGATGAGAGCCCCGTCAAGGGTGGTGGGCACGGGCCCTACCGGCAGTCCGAGCGGCTCGACACCTACCGCCCCTTCGTGGAGCAGCTGATAGCCGACGGGCACGCCTACCACTGCTGGTGCTCCTCCGAACGGCTCACTGAGCTGCGTCGCGAACAAGAGACCGCCAAGGCATCCAAGACCGGATACGACCGGCTGTGCCTCGGAAAGACCCGTGAGGAACGCGCCAAGCTGCCAGGATTCACCGAGACCCCCGTCGTGCGCATGCTCGTGCCCGATGACGCCCCGCTGACGTTCAACGACATCATCCGCGGAGAGGTGCGGGCCCCGTTCCCCGACGATCAGGTGATCCTCAAGGCCGACGGATTCCCCACCTACCACATGGCAGTGGTCGTCGACGACCACCTGATGGGGATCACGACGGTGGTGCGCGGTGAGGAGTGGATCAGCTCCACCCCGAAACACCTGCTGCTGTATCGCTGGCTCGGTTTCCCCGAACCGCAGTACGCACACATGCCGCTGCTGCGCAACACCGACAGGTCGAAGATCTCCAAGCGCCGTAACCCGGCCGCCCGGCTGATGTGGTTCCGCGAACAGGGTTACCTGCCGGAGGCGGTCCGCAACTTCCTGCAGCTGCTCGGCTATCCGCCCGCCGACGACGACTCCGAGGTGGCCACCTTCGAGGATTTCGTCGAAAACTTCTCCTGGGACAAGGTCAACACCACCGGTCCGGTTTTCGACGTGAAGAAACTGGACTGGCTGAACGGCCATTACATCCGCGCCCTCGGCGCCGAAGAACTGACCGAACGGATCATCGTCTTCCACACCGAACGCGGCGACTGGGATGCGGACATCGACGTCGACGTGCTCCGTAGGGCCGTGCCGCTGGTCAGCGAACGCATGACCCTGCTGGGCGAGGCCCTACCGAAGCTGGGGTTCCTGTTCACCGATCGGGTCGAGATCGAGGAAGCTGCCCGCGCGTCGCTGCCCGGCAACGCCGCGGAGGTCCTCGACGCCGGGATCGAGGTGCTGGAGACGGTGCTCTTCGATGCCGCCTCGATCCAGGCCGGGCTGCGGGAGAAACTCGTCGACGGACTGGGCATCAAACCAAAATTTGCCTTCGGGCCGCTGCGGGTCGGACTGACCGGGGCCAAGGTTTCGCCTCCGCTGTTCGAGTCCATGGAAATCCTGGGTCGCGAGGAAACCCTCAAACGGTTGCGCGCGCTGCGTGAAACCCTCTGATCGGCGGGCCTCTACCTCAGGAAACACCTGGTCAGCTCTTGTGCTGGTGGACGGACTCGAACTCGAACGTCTTGAGGAACGCCCGTGCGCGTTCCGTCTCGGGATCGGTGAAGAACTTCTCCGGCGGGGCTATCTCGACGATCCGGCCCGCATCCATCAACACCACCCGATCCGCGATCGCCCGCGCGAAGGGCATCTCGTGGGTGACGATGAGCATGGTCATGCCATCGGCGGCCAGTTCCAGCACCACGTCGAGAACCTCGCGGACGATCTCCGGATCCAGGGACGCGGTGATCTCGTCGAGCAGCAGCAACTCCGGGTGCATCATCAACGCCCGCACGATCGCGACCCGCTGCTTCTGACCTCCCGACAGCTCACGCGGCAGCGACCTCGCCTTCCCGGCGAGCCCGACACGCTCCAGCAGCCCCGTGGCCTCCTTCACGGCCTCGTTGCGGTCGCGCCCCTGCACCAGGCGAGGGCCGAGCAGCAGGTTGTCCATCACGTTCAGGTGCGGGAACAGTTCGTAGCTCTGGAACACCATCCCGACGCGTTGCCGGATCTCGGTCCAGCGGGTTCCGGGATCCGTGATCACGACACCGTCCAGTTCCACACTGCCGTCGGTGATCGTCTCCAGACCGTTCAGGCAACGCAGCAGCGTCGACTTCCCGCAGCCCGAGGGGCCGACGACGGCGATCACCTCACCGGGGGCGACCTCTAGGTCGATCCCGTCCAGGGCCCGGAGGTCCCCATAGTTCTTCCCCAGGCCTGAGATTCGCAGCATCGGGGTCATGTGGTGGCCCACTTCCTCTCGAGACGCCGCGCACCCCACGAGATCGGGAAACACACGACGAAATACATGATCAACACGGTGCCGTAGATCCACAGGGCACCGTCGGGATGGGTGAAACGGTTGACATCGATGATCTGCTGGCCGACCTTCAGCACCTCGACCACACCGATGAGAGCCACCAGGGGAGTGGTCATGATCATGCGGTTGGTCAGGTTGATTGTGGTCGGGAGCAGACGACGCGCCGCCTGGGGCAGCACGACGTGGCGCTGCACCTGCCACAGGGTCAGGCCGAGCGCCTGCGCGCTGGCGTACTGGTGCTTCGGGATCGACGTGATGGCGGAACGCACCAGGTCGCCCATTTCGGCCGTGCCCCACAACGTGAACACGACGATCGCGGCCGCCCGGCCGTCGAGGTTGATGCCGAGATAGCGGGCCAGATCGAAGAACACCAGGAACAACAACACGATCTGCGGCATGATTCGCACCACCTCCAGGTAGATGCGGGTGGACAGCTTCACCACCGGGTTCCGTGACGTCATGACGATGCCCAGGCCGATGCCCCGCACGAGCAGCGCCGCCATCAGGATCCAGAAAGCGTATTTCTTGCCCGACCGCGCAAGGGCATAGCCGCCCAGCGTGCGGAGCTCAGGGACCAGAGAAGCGCCCAGGAACGGCGAGACGAACGCCTTCATGAGAAGGAGGACCGGCTCTTGGCTGAAGCTGCTGGACTTGCGACACGTGCAGAGCTGCTGGAGCAGCAACGCAAGGATCTGCGTCAGGGCCGGGAGAGGCTGGTCGCTGAGCAGGAGGAGGTGCGGGCCGAGAGGGAGAGAATCGCTGGTTTGAGCGTCGCGGCTGCGCGGGCGGAGGTGCTGGCAGAGGCAGAGCGACAGGCCCGGATCTCCGCAGCGACGCTTGCTCGCGATATCGAGGATGCTGCCAGGCAGGATGCTGAGCGCCGGGCTCGTTCCATCATCGTCACCGCCATCCAGCGTTGTGCGGCTGAGCAGACCAGCGAATCCGTTGTATCAGGTGTAGACCTACCCGGGGATGAGATGAAGGGGCGCATCATCGGCCGAGAAGGTCGGAACATCAGGGCCTTTGAGCAGATCACCGGGGTGAATGTGCTTGTCGATGACACGCCTGAGACAGTGCTGCTCAGCTGCTTTGACCCCGTCCGGCGTGAGGCTGCGCGTCTGACCCTGGTCGACCTGGTGGCGGATGGCAGGATTCACCCTGCCAGGATTGAGGAGGTGCATGCGCGAAACCTGAGATTGCTGGATGGGCGGATTCACGCGGCAGGGGAAGAGGCTCTCCTGGGGGTCGGGATCACCGACCTGCATCCCGACCTCGTGCCCATTCTCGGCTCCCTGGCATATCGCACGAGTTTTGGGCAGAACGTGCTGGCGCACTTGGTCGAATGTGCCCATCTGGCAGGAGTCATGGCCGCAGAGTTGGGACTTGATGTCACCCAGTGCAAGCGGGCTGCCTTCCTGCACGACATAGGAAAAGCGCTGACGCATGAGACGGAGGGGCCGCATGCTCTCGTTGGCGCGGATCTGCTCCGACGTCACGGGGAGCATCCTGACATCGTCCACGCTGTTGAGGCCCACCACAACGAGGTTGAGCCGAGGACCGTCGAGGCGGTGCTCACCCAGATTGCCGACGCCATTTCCGGCTCCAGGCCTGGAGCGCGCAGAGAGTCGCTGGAGGCATATGTCGAGCGAATGCAACATCTGGAGTCCATCGCCACCGCCCATAGGGGAGTCATTCGTGCCTATGCCATGCAGGCCGGCAGGGAAGTGCGCATCATGGTCTCGCCGGAGGAGATCGACGATGCAGCCAGCCATGTTCTGGCTCGTGAAATCGCCGGAGAGGTAGAAGCCAGCCTGACCTACCCCGGCCAGATCCGTATCACCGTGGTGCGCGAGTCACGGGCCACAGCGCTGGCTCACTAGGCTCATTGCGGAAAAACTCATGAGACCGGCTGCCGATAGTCACGAGACGGCGGCGCTCACTCCCCAGAAGGCCCGGGCTGACTCGCCGGCGTGCAGCAACACCCGGTCCCGGTGCGTTGGGCCCTCATTGAAGGCGTCTGGCCCGCAGGTCATCGGCTCCACCGCGATGCTGTCCCGCTTCGGGGCGGTGAACACTTGAACCCACTGGGTGGTTGCCTCGCCCCAGATCGTGATGGTTCGTCCCTCGCCCCGCAGGGTGACGTCCCAGCGTCGGCTGAGGGGATCCGCATATGCGGTGTCCAGCACGGTGTCACCGATCAGACGGGGTTCTGTGAACCGATGCTCGGGCTGGATGGGCCCCAGCCTGATAGGCAGTAGTCTCTCCGGATCGACGGCCAGCTCTGCATCAAAGGGAATGGTGAGCTCGACCTTAGAGAGGTTGTCGAAACGGAAATATGGGTGAGCGCCATACCCCCACGGCAGGGGGGTTGTTCCGATGTTGGTGGCCAGCACCTCGACGGCAAGACCATCGTCACTGATGTGATGAAGTATCTCGACGGCCAGGATGCCCGGCCAGCCCCGGCGAGGCCAGAGGATGGTGCGCTGCCTGACCGACTGCTCAAGATGGGACAGACACTCCCACTCGAGCCCGACATTCAAGCCGTGGTTGGCGTTATGACGTGCGGGATCATTGATGGGCAACTGGTATTCAATCTCACCCAGGCGGTATCGGCCGTCGCGAAGACGATTCGGCCAAGGCAGCAGGTGCGCTCCCTCCCAGCCCTTGGGCGCCTCCTGCGGACCATGGGTGGCCAACAGCTCCGCGCCGTCGTGTCTTAGGCTTCGGATCCTGGCTCCCACCTGGGTGATGACGGCGCTCAGCGCACCCCAGCGGATCTCATACTGTTCCCCGGTTGGATGGATCATGTCCCAACACTAATGGCTCTGGAAGACGCGCGTTAGTTCCCGAAAGGCGGCTTCCCCGACATGCCTGGCAACAAGCACGCGGAGCACCCATTACAGTTAGTCCACCATGAGTTCGCGCACATATCACGTCATCACCTACGGCTGCCAGATGAA
>CAKZJI010000389.1 GCA_936941515.1 uncultured Propionibacteriaceae bacterium | reverse complement strand
CGCGCCCGGAAGGGTTTGACGGAGAACGGGGGAGGTGCGGTGGCGGGGTGTCCCGAGCGGGACCGATCGCCGAGGTGATTGAGCACGTGGGGGCCTTGCAGCGGCGCCTTCGTCACCGTGTCCCGAGGTATGGACAGTGCCCGGAGGAAGGACTAGCCTTGTCGGCGTCACCGAGCGCCCACGGGCAGGGAATCCGGTGCGAATCCGGAACTGACGCGCAGCGGTGAGGGTGACACTGGATCATCAGGCCACTGGGCGACCGCCCGGGAAGGCGCTCCGGTGGCAGAACCCGAGTCCGAAGACCGATCGGCGATGAGCACGCGAACCACCGTGCCCTGCCGTTCAGGGCCTCGCGCAACGGCCCCCGAGACAAGATTCCGTGTGCCATTTTCAGTGGCTGCCGTCACCCCCAAAACATCTCACAACCCAAGGGAATCACCCAGATGCACGTGAAGAAGTCCGTTTGTTCGCTCGCGCTGCTGTCGGCTCTGCTGCTGAGCAGCTGCGCGGGCGCGGCCAAGGACCAGCCGACCGACGCCTCCGCCAGCCAGTCCTCCGGTGCCTCCGCCGCCGGTTTCCCCCTCACCATCGACAACTGCGGACACCAGTTGACGTTCAAGAAGGCGCCCGCGCGGACGGTGTCGCTGAACCAGTCCTCCACCGAGATCCAGCTCTCCCTCGGGATCGCCGACAAGATGGTGGGCACCGCCACCTGGACCGATCCGGTGCTGTCGTCGCTGGAGAGCGAGAACGCGAAGGTGGAGCGGATCTCCGACGGCGGCCCCACCTCGGAGGTGGTCATCGCCAAGGAACCGGACTTCGTCACGGCATCCTTCCCGAGCACGCTGACCGACAAGGTCGCGGGCAGCTACGAGAAGTACGAATCCCTCGGGGTGCCCGCCTACCTGGCGCCGAACCAGTGCGGCAAGAAGAGCGGCGACGACGCCCCGGCGGAGAACTTCACCATTGAGAAGGTGTATCAGGAAATCGATGAGCTCTCCCGCATCCATGGCGTGCCCGAGAAGGGCCAGGAGCTCGTCGCCCAGCTCAAACAGCGTTTGGAGAAGGCGGTCGCGCAGAAACCCGGCAAGCCCGTCAAGGTGATGTTCTGGTTCGCGAACTCCGAGGCCCCCTACCTGGCGGGCGGTTCCGGTGCGTCCCAGTTCATCAGCGACCAGCTCGGCATCACCAATATCTACTCCGACCAGCGCGACGAGTGGCCGCAGGTCAGCTGGGAGGACATCGCCGCCAAGAACCCCGACATCATCGTGATGGGTGATCTCACCCGCAAGTCCCAGACCGCGGAGACCGCGGACGCGAAGATCGAATACCTGAATTCGAACCCGGTCACCTCCCAGATGGACGCCGTCAAGAACGAGCGTTTCATCAAGGTCGCGGGCGGCGACATGAACCCGTCGATCCGCACCGTCGACCTGGCCGAGAAGCTGGTCGCCGGGATCGAGCAGTTCGGTCTCAAGTGACGGCATCCGCGACGACCCGGGGTCGGCGCCGGAGGCTTCCGGTGACACCGGTTCTGCTGATCGGACTGGTCCTGCTGGTTGTGTCCATCCTCTACGCGATCACCTTCGGACCCTCCGACCTGAGCATCGGCGAGGTCTGGGGGTGGTCGCGAACAAACTGGGGTTGGGACCCGACCCCGAGCTGAGTCCGTTGCGCACCGCGACGGTGTGGCAGCTGCGGCTGCCCCGCGTGCTGCTGGCCGCGGTCGCGGGTGCCGGGTTGAGCCTGTGCGGCGTCATCATGCAGTCGCTGCTGCGCAACCCGCTGGCCGAACCCTACCTGCTGGGTGTCTCCTCGGGTGCTTCCACCGGCGCGGTCCTGGTGCTGATCGCGGGTCTCGGGGGCGGGGTCATCAGTTTCTCGGCGGGCGCGTTCGTGGGGTCGCTGGGGGCCTTCGCCCTGACCCTGCTGCTGTCCCGGCTGGCCGGTGGCACCACCGACAAGATCGTGTTGGCGGGTATCGCGGTGACCCAGGGGTTCTCCGCGTTGACGTCGTTCATCATCATGATCGGCGCGGACGCCAACGTCACCCGGGGCATCCTGTACTGGCTGATGGGTTCCTTCGCCAACGTCTCCTGGGAGGAGGTCGCGCTCACAGCCGCGGTGCTGGGGTGTTTCCTCGTGCTCACCATCGGCATGGCCAGCTCCATGGACGCGTTCATGTTCGGCGAGAAGGAGGCCGTCTCGCTGGGGGTTTCCGTGCAGCGCACCCGGGTGGTGCTGCTGGGATGCGCGGCCCTCATGACCGCGGTCGTGGTTTCCTCGTCGGGTTCGATCGGTTTCGTCGGTCTCGTGCTGCCGCACATCTCCCGGATGCTCGTCGGCTCCCGGCACCGGGGGCTGCTGCCGGTCTCGGCGCTGCTGGGTGCGATCTTCCTGCTCTGGGCGGACACCATCGCCAGGACGTTGTTCGCTCCGTTGGAGGTGCCGGTCGGGGTGATCACCGCCCTGGTCGGAGTGCCCATCTTCGCAACCATTCTCGCCAGGACCAGGAAACGATGAAGATAGAAGCAGAGAACCTGTCGTGGGCCGCCGGTCCGGCCATCATCGTCGACGGCATCGACGTGCCCGCGATGCCCGGTCGCATCCTGGGGTTGCTGGGACCCAACGGGTCGGGAAAATCGACGTTGCTGGGGATGCTGGCCCGCACCATCCAGCCGCGCACGGGTGTCGTCAGACTCGACGACCGCCCCTACAGCGACTGGGCGCCGCGGGACATCGCGCGGGTGCTGTCGGTGGTGCAGCAGAAGGCGACCACCGACCAGGACGTCACCGTGCGCGACGTCATCGACCTGGGACGGATCCCGCACCGCCGCCGCTGGGCCGGTCCCAGTCCCCGCGACCGCAGGGTCGTGGAGGCCGCCGCCCGCCGCACCGGCATCGAACACCTCCTGAACCGCGACTGGCACACCCTCTCCGGAGGCGAACAGCAGCGCGCCCACCTGGCCCGGGCGTTCGCCCAGGAGGGGCAGGTCATGCTGCTGGACGAACCCACCAACCACCTCGACATCTCCCACCAGCTGGACATCCTCAAAACCTTGAGGGAGACGGGGCTGGGGGTGGTCGTCGCCCTGCACGACCTGAACCTGGCCACCACGTTCTGCGACGAGGTGCTGGTCCTGCACAAGGGCCGGGCGGTGTGCCTGGGGCGTCCGGCGGATGTGTTGACCGAGGACCTGATCCGTGAGGTCTACGGGGTGGAGGTGCGGATCCTGCACCCGGACGGCGACGAGGCGCCGCTGTTCCAGTTCCTCAGGCCGGTGACGCAGACCTGAGTGGCGGAAATCCCGGTTTCGCAGCACTCAACTCGATTTCTGCCCATTCGGGGGCGATTTCCGGGATTGAGCGCTGCGCAACCGGGTGGAACCGGGATACACCGATCCCGCAGGAGTGGGATCAGCGATTGATCATGAAGTAGATCTCCGGTTCCCCCGCATGGGTCATGACGAAACCGATGCCGTCCAGGCAGAAGTTCGCGATCAATGCCCCGTCATTCACCAGCTGGACTCTGCCGGGAAAGTTCTCCGCGTGGGCCGCGAGGGCCTCCCGGCCCTCGGAAACCTTCAGCCAGCCATCGAGCTGGAGCACCATGCGGTCGGAGGGGGCGAGCTGGTAACCGGGGCCGTTGATCGTCCAGTAGGGCGCGCCCCCGGCCTTCGTCAGCAGAGCGCTGTCGAAGTCGTGGGGGAAGGCCACTTCCTCGGGCAGCTCGTCGAACCGCCCGCCCTTGTAAAGGAGCGCCTCCAGCTCTGCGGGGATGCCGTCGTCCCTGCTCGTCCACCCGCTCACCCACAGCTCCAACAGCACGGGGGTGTCTTCCGGGATGGGTGCTGGGTTTGCGCCCAGTTCGTCGTGGGGGATGAGGACGCAGGTGTTGGCGCCGGCGACGGGATCCCAGAAGTCGCAGACCAAGTCGCATTCGCATGTGAACAGGAACAGCGTGTGCCCGGCCGGGAGCCGGGGCGCCAGGGGGTCGCCGGTGAACTGGCCGAGGAAACTCATGGGCAGGCTGCACATGGCGCACACCGGCCAGTCCCGCGACCACCCGATCGGTGCCCCGCCCACCTTGCAGACAGCATCGGGCCGGGCGTTTTCCGGTTTCCGGACGGACCAGGTGGGAAAGTGGCTGAGCACGGGCTATTCCCTTCAGTTCTGATTTTCGAGCTGTTCCAGCGCCCGTTTGATGTCGCGCTCCAGGCATTGCCAGGAGGGTAGGTTCCGCACGGCGCCGAAGGGATCGAGGCGTTGCATCAATACCCTGCGGTGATGGTTGAAACTGTTCTTCTCCTTCTTCAACCGCCGTCCGCTTGCCCTGCTTGCCGCGAGGAGTGCTTTCTGCAGGATTTCCTTGGGATTTCTGGTGCCTTCGATGGCATTCGGTTTCGGTAACTTCAGGGGTTGTTTCCCTTTTGGACAGGCCACGACGTCCCGGATCGCCTGCTCGTCCAGGAGAAGCCAGGCCTCGGTTTCCTGGACCGGAATGACAGGGATGAACGGATGCGGGAAACCGCTTTCCTCAACTCCGCGGCGGATCTCGCGTTCCCGTCCCTTACGGTCAGGATCGTCGGAGTCCCGGTGGATGAACACCATGTCGATCCCAGCTTCTGTTCCCTCCGCGCGCAGCTGCCGTAGCCGGGCGGGAATCGTGCCCTTCCGGGTGTCCGGCATGCCGGTGGCTTCCTGGACGCCGAAATGCATCAGCAGGGTTTCCAGGTGTGCGATGAGTCCCGTGTCGGATGAGCCTTCGCACAGGAATGCGAAGGAAACGCTCCGGCCGGTCACGAGACTTCCTCAAGTGACAGCAGTGCATTCTCTGGTTCAGTCAGGTAGTCCGATAGGGAGGCCTTGAGGACGGTGCGTGCTCCTTGTATCGCCTGCCACGTACCCGGTAGCGGGCGCAGCTGCACCGTGGTCGCGATCCTTCCGTCCCTGCGAACCCGGGTGGGCACCGCGGCCAGCAGGTTGTCATCGTGGTAGCGGACGAAATGGGGGGAGTGGGTGTTGACCATGACCTGGCGCATCGGATTTCCCGGTCCCGGCGGATCCTGCGGGTCCACTGCGAGGGAACGGACCAGATCGACCATGGCCTCGATGCGAGCCGGGTGGATGCCGTTCTCGGGTTCCTCCATGCACAGCAACCCTCCGAAGGAATCGTCGACGCGCATGACGCACAACGTGAGGAAACGAAGCGTCCCGTCGGACAGGGAGCGGGCGGGAAGCCACGGGCCGGCGCCCATGGAGGCCATCAGGGTGAGGGTGTCGCGGCGTTCGTCGTAGTCGACCGTGATGCCGCGGATGTCGGTGAGCGCCGCCGCCTCGGATGCGACCTCGGCGTAGACGCCGTCGCCCTGTTCCCTGGCCATGCGGTACAGCGTCGCCGCCAGGTGTGCCCCTGACGTCGTGGGGTGAGGATCCACGAGGGTGCTGTCCGGGGCGCGCATGGCGGAAGGTTCGAGCGCCAACAGTCGCCACTGCTGCATCTCCCGGCGGGCCGACAGGATCGTCTGGTCGTCGGCTGCGGTTGTGGTGGACACGATGGTGCGCGGCGCCCGGGCGGCCGCCGAGGGGCGCGGTTTTCCACGGCTGCCCCCGTCCTGGTGGACGTTGACCACGGCCTCCCCGTCCTCACCCCGTGTGGTGGAGATGTAGGCCACACCGGAGCGCCGCCTCCCCATGACGACGGCGTCGCGGAACTGCTTATTCCCGCGGGTCCATGGAAGATGTTTGAGGGCGTCGCCCAGATTGATGTGGGTCAGGCTCTCGCGTTCGAGCTGGATCCTCCCGATCTGGGGGGAACCCGGGTCGGGTGGGAGGTAGCGCAGCTTCAGGTCGTAGCGGAGGAAGGTGGTGGTCGCCGACACCTCGCGACCGAAGTCGTCGGTCACCTCCGGGGGCACGATCATCTCGACACCGAAGGAGATGACGGGATCGCTGGATTCGGCGTTGTTCCAGAACAGGGACCGCGGGTCCACGACCTGCCCGCCGCGCAACCTGAGGCGCTGGGTGGCCTCGAGAAAGGTGTGGTCGGCCAGCAGGGACAGGAACTCGATGGCGTCGAAGACGTTCGACTTTCCCACCGCATTGGGGCCCGCTATGCAGGTGTAGGGGCCGAAGTGGACGTCGAGTCCCAGCAGGTTCTTGAACCCGTCGACCTGGAGTCGGGTGAGCATGGCCCCAGCTTAGGACGTCATGCCGGTCGCGGTGCGCTGGATCGGGCGATCCGGGTGTCCCGCTAGGAGCGTGCCCGGGGGTCGGTCCTGCCGGCCCCCGAGTCCTCTCAGCGCCCCGTCCCCGCGTAGACCACGGCCTCCTCCTTGCCGTCCAGACCGAAGGCCGCGTGGGCACCCCGGACCGCCCGGTCCACCTCGTCGGCGCCCACCACCACGGAGATGCGGATCTCCGAGGTGGAGATCATGTCGATGTTGATGCCCGCCTCGGCGAGCGCCCGGAAGAGGGTCGCCGAGACGCCCGAGTGGGTGCGCATGCCGGCGCCGACCGAGTCGACGACCTCGGCCATCCCGTCGCGGACCTCGAACACCACCGCCGCGATCCCGGTGGCGTCCGCCAGGGCCTCGAGCGGCTGGCGCGCGGCCCGGACCAGGTCGACCTCCGTGGCCAGCGCCGCGCCCACCTCGCGCAGTGCCGGCCCGGCCCGCCACCCGGCCCGCGTCTTCTCCGCCCACCCCTGGGCGTCCATCTCCGCCAGGACCGCGTGGAGGGTCGAGCGACTCGCCCCGGCCATCCTGGCGATCTCCGTCAACGGCAGGGGCGGGCCGTCGGTGGCGAGCGCGCGGAGCGCCGCGAGCACCCGGTGCGTCGGTTCGTGTCGCATATCCGTCATTATATGTCGGCTTTTCGACGGGGCGGGGGTGATTGCCGTCGGCG